>JAPSKJ010000394.1 GCA_031177735.1 Nocardioides sp. | reverse complement strand
GGCCGACGCCGTCCCGCACCTGGTGGAGCGGATCGTCGTCCCGCGCGCCGACCACAACGACCCGGTGATGTTCGGCGCTCGGGTCGCCGAGGCGGTCCGGCGGCTGTGCGACTCGGTGTCGTGACGCTGCCCAAACGGGTCTGAGGAGTCCGGGCGTGCGGAGGCGCCTGCGGGGCGGGATCGCAGACACCCGCCGACGACGCCGTGATCACCCGCGACACCCCCCGCACATGCCCGGCGGCCACCCGCCCCACGGGGGACGGATGGCCGCCGGATCACACGATCAGCAGATCAGCGGGTCAGCCTCACCTTCAGCCTCTGCGTGCTGCCGTCGGCGTGCGTGACGACCAGCGTGGCCGGGATGCTCGCCTTGGCCTTGAGCCGCGTGCGGGCGAGTGCCGTCAGCTTGAGCTTCAGCTTGCCCGACGTGCCGGCCTGCAGGGTCACCTTGCCCGAGCCGAGCGACTTGCCGCTGCCCTGGAGCAGGGTGGCCGTGATCCGGCAGGTGCCCTCCAGGCAGGTCAGCCCGATGCTCGCTCGCTTGCGGGCCTTGTGGGCGTCGACCTTGGTGCCGATGGTCGCCACCTGAGCCGTCGGCGGAGGCGGCGGCACCGGGGATGATCCCGCCTTCTCCTTGACGGTCAGCGATCCGCTGCCCTGCGCCGGGTCGTGCGCCACGTCGCCGGCGTACGACGCCGTGAGCGCGACCGCCCCTGCCGTGTTGAACGGGCCGACCGTGACGCTCGCCTTTCCGTTCACCAGCGGCACCGGGGCGAGCGCTGCTCCACCGACGGACAGGGTGACCTGACCGGTCGGCGTCTCCTCGGCGGCCGAGTCCACGCTGACCTCGACCTGGGCGGTCCCCCCGACCTCGACCACGGACGGGTTAGGGGTCACCGTCACCGTGGGCGTCACGTTCTCCGGATCGGCCAGCTCCTTGACCTGGACGTCGCGGTAGAAGACGCTCTCGCCGTTGCCGTGGTTCTGCAGGCCGATGAACGACGGCCAGTCCATCCGGGCGGGGTCGGTGCTGGTGAAGTCGTTGACCAGCACGTCGTTGAGGTAGACGCGGATGCGCTTGCCCTCCACCCGGATCTCGTAGTGGTTCCACTCACCCACCTGGTTGAGCGCCTCGTCGCGCGCCGCCAGGTCGGCGGACTGGAAGTTGTAGACCGCCCCCGTGGTGCTGTCGGGGTCGTCCGTCGCGTCGATCTGGATCTCGTAGCCCTTGTTGACCGCCACCCACGGGTCCTCGCCCGGGTTCGGGAAGCCGACGAAGACGCCACCGTTGTCGTCCTTGACCAGCTTCCAGTCCAGCTGCAGCGAGTAGTCGCCCTCGAGCGGCTCCTCGTGCCACAGCAGGCCCAGGCCGCCGTTGGTCATCAGGGTGCAGTCGGACTCCCGGGTGAAGAAGCCGGGCCCGGCCATGTTCCAGCCCTCGAGGCTGGCCGCGGTGCCGTCGTACAGCATCCGGTAGCCCGGGTCGGCCGCGGTCGCCTCGCAGGTGTCGGGCTGGACGACCGGCTCGGTGATGCGGAACCACTCGAACACGCCGACCTCGTTGCCGGTGCCGTTGTACGCCGCCACGCCGATCTTGGGGTCGACCAGGCCGGTCGCGGGGTAGCCCGAGCCGATGGTCTGCCACGTCGCACCCTGGTCGAGGGAGTACTTGGCCTGGATGACCGACCCGGTGGAGGCCATCTGGATCTGCAGGTCGTCGGGCGCGCCCGGCAGCTCCGGGCTGTTGACGTAGACCATCTGCCCGCCGATGCGCCGGCCCAGCTCCATCACCCACTCGCCGGTCGGCCGACGCATCGCGACGACCTTGGCGTAGTTGTTGGTGTCGGTCCAGGCGATCAGGCCGCCCTGGAGGTAGTCGTCGGTGCCGGCCAGGGACATCTGGGTGGTGGCCGCCCAGGTGCCGTCCTCCGGCGCCGGCTGCAGCACGACGTTCTTGGCGTCGACCGCCCCGCCGGAGATGTCACCCGGCTGCGCTGCGATGCGGAGCGCGCCGTCCTTCACCTCGAGACCGGCCGGGGTCTGGTTGTTGATGGTGGTCCAGCGGCACAGGTCCAGCTCGTCACCCTCGAACTCGTCGTCCGCGGTCACCTCGACCTCCGGGTCGCACACCACACCGGTCTCGGCGACCTCGAGGTAGTCGAGGTTGACGCGGCCGTTGGTCCGGCCGTCGCCGGCCGGCACGGTGTAGGTGACCGTGTTGGCGCCCTCGGTCAGCGCGACGGTCTCGGTGGCGGTGCTCCACGTGTTCCAGGCACCGGTGTTGGCCAGCGAGACCGTCTGCGCGGCGCCGCCGTTGACCGACAGCGCGAGCGTCTTGGTCAGCCCCGGCTCGGGGTGCGGACCGTTGGCGTAGCCGAGGGTCAGGTCGTGGTCCCCGGCCGCGTCGGCGTCGACCGTGAAGGTCACCGACGCCCCGACGGTCTCCAGCCCACCGACGTAGCCGGTGCCGCTGAAGCCGGCGTGCTCGGTCTGGGCGTTCGCGCCGCCCGCCAGCACGGCGCTCTCGGCCTCGTAGCGCTGCGACGCCGGCTCGAGGACCTGGACGTAGTCGAGGTTCACGTGCCCGTAGTCGGCGGCCTCCTTGACCAGGCGCAGGGTGGTCGCCCCGGCCGGCAGCTCGACGCGCTGCACGATGGAGCCCCAGGTCTTCCACGACCCGAGCGGGGGCAGCGAGATCTGGGTGTGCTGGTCGCCGAGGTAGAGGCTCATCGTCTTGGTGACGTTCGGCTCGGGGTTGGGGCCGTTGGCGTAGCCGATCTTGAGGTCGTAGGTGCCGGCCTCCTCGACGACGACCTGCACCTC
>JAPSKJ010000393.1 GCA_031177735.1 Nocardioides sp. | reverse complement strand
CGCGTCGTCGGCCAGCGTGAGCGCGATGGTGGTGAAGCCGGCTGCGCTGAGCATGGGGAGCGCGTCGTACCAGTCGGTGATCCGGGTCCACGGCATCGTGAACACCGCACCCATCGCGACCTTGATCGAGCGACGGTA
Organism: Nocardioides sp.; assembly: GCA_031177735.1. Lineage (GTDB taxonomy): Bacteria > Actinomycetota > Actinomycetes > Propionibacteriales > Nocardioidaceae > Nocardioides. The sequence goes on along the minus strand of JAPSKJ010000393.1, from coordinate 2,702 downwards.
GAGCGGGTCGGCGCACCGCGGCGCGAGCAGCACCGCGTCGAACCCGAAGGCGGCGCCGCTGCGCAGGATCGCGCCGACGTTGGTGTGGTCGACGATGTCCTCGAGCACCAGCACCGAGCGTGCGCCGGCCAGCACCGACTCGACGCTCGGCAGCGGGCGCCGCTCCATCGAGGCGAGCGCGCCACGGTGCACGTGGAAGCCGGTGACCTGCTCGGCCAACCTCTCCGACATCACGAAGCAGGGCGCGTCGGAGGCGTCGAGCACGTCGGCCAGCCCGTCGAGCCACTTCGGCGCCATCAGGAACGACCGGGCTGAATAGCCGGCTCCGGCGGCCCGGCGAACCACCTTCTCCCCCTCCGCCAGGAACAGCCCGTGCTCGGCCTCGAGGTGCTTGCGCAGCTCGACGTCACGCAGGTCGCGGTAGTCACCGAGCCGGGGATCGTCCGGGTCGCTGATCTCGACGAGGCGGGCCATCAGCGCGTGAACGCCTCGGGATGCGACACCCGCACCACGTCTCCGACGACGATGATCGCCGGCGGCTTCACGGCCTCGGCGGCGAGGTCGCCGGCGAGCGTCCCGAGGGTGGACAGCACGGTGCGCTGGGTCGGCATGGTGCCGTCGCACACGACGGCCACCGGGGTGCCGGAGTCCTTGCCCCCGTCGAGGAGGGCCAGTGCGATGGCGGGCGCGTTCTCGACGGCCATCATGAGCACCAGCGTGCCCTTCAGGGCGGCGACGGCGGGCCAGTTGGTCAGCGAGTCGGGGTGACCGGGTGGGAGGTGACCGGAGATCACGGTGAACTCGTGCGCGACGCCGCGGTGCGTGACGGGGATGCCGGCGATGGCCGGCACGGACACCGGCGAGGTCAGCCCGGGCACGACGGTGACCGGCACTCCGGCCTCGCGGCAGGCGAGCACTTCCTCGTAACCGCGCCCGAAGACGAAGTTGTCGCCGCCCTTGAACCGCACGACCCGCTTGCCCTCCCGGGCCCGCTCGACGATGACGCGGTTGATCTCCTCCTGCTGCGCCGATCGGCCGCGGGGCAGCTTGGCGACGTCGACGAGCTCGACGTCGGGCGGCAGCTCGCCGAGCAGCTCGCGCGGGGCGAGCCGGTCGGCCACGACGACGTCGGCCTCCATCAGGGCCTTGCGCCCGGCCACGGAGATCAGGTCGGGATCGCCCGGACCACCTCCGACGAGCACGACCCCCGGCGCGCGGTCGCGGTGGTGCCGCGCGTGGATGGTGCCCTCGCGCAGACCCTCGAGCACCTCGTCACGGATCGCCGCGGAGCGTTGCGGGTCGCGGTTGGAGAGCACGGCGACGGTGACGGCATCGTGCCGGCCGACCGCCGGCGTCCAGGCGGTGGCCGCGATCGCGTCGTCGGACCGCACGCAGAAGATCCGCCGCTCCTCGGCGGCCGCGGAGACGGCCTCGTTGACCTCACCCACGTCGGTCGCGGCGAGGACGTACCACGCTCCGTCGAGGTCGTCGGCCGCGAAGCCACGCCGCACCCAGGTGACCTCACCGGAGCCGACCAGGCCCTCGATGGCGGGCGTGACCTCCGGCGAGACGACGAGTACGTCGGCGCCCGCAGCGATCAACGCCGGCAGCCGCCGCTGCGCGACGTGACCTCCACCGACCACGACCACGCGGCGGCCCGCGAGCCGGAGACCGACGGGGTACGGGTCAGGGGCGGCGTCCGGAGCCGGTGCGATGTCCACGGCACCATTCTCGCGTGACCTCGCCCGCCTCCCGTGACGTGGGTTCACCGGCCGGACTAGGTTGCCTTACGGGGTCTCCCTCGAGGCCCGCACATCGCGGACCCGCCCGTCGTCACCGGATGAACACGAAGGAGTCGCATGTCCCTCGAACGTCCCGTCGCACCCGACCCGTACTCCCTGCTCCCGGCCCTCCCGTCGCTGCGGGTCACCAGCGCCGATGTCACCGACGGCCAGCCCCTGAAGGACGACCAGGTCCACGCCCGGGGCAACACCTCACCCCAGCTCTCCTGGGAGCCGGGCCCGGAAGGCACCCGCAGCTACACGGTGACCTGCTACGACCCGGACGCACCGACCGGCAGTGGCTTCTGGCACTGGGTGGTCGTCGACATCCCGGCCGACGTGACCTCGCTCGACGCGGGCGCCGGAGCCGGCGATGACAGCCTGCCGCCCGGGGCCTTCCACGTGCGCAACGACTACGGCTCCCGGGACTTCGGCGGCGCCGCGCCGCCGGAGGGCGACCGGCCGCACCGCTACTACTTCGCGGTCCACGCCGTCGGTGGGGAGAAGCTCGGCGTCGACGGCACCGTCTCCCCCGCCGTGGTCGGCTTCAACCTGACCTTCCAGGCGCTCGCCCGCGGTGTCCTGGTCGGGACCTACCAGGCCTGAGGCGGAAGCCGGCGAGCACGGCGCCGTCTTTACCTTTAGGCTCCTCGTCATGGACGCAGCATCAGCCGAGAGTGCTGCGATGAGGCATCTGCTGGATCACGGCGGCGTCGAGGTCGTGCTGCAACCGCTGGTCGAGCTGGGGCCGCAGCGGATCGTCGGCTGGGAGGCTCTCCTGCGTGGGCGGGACGCGGCCGGCGGCGCGATCGCGCCGCTGGACGTCGTCGATTCCGCGACCCGCGTGGGGATGCTCGACGAGCTGACCCGGGTGGTCACCGAGCAGGCGGTGCAGGCGGTGGCCCAGGCCGCAGCCCTCAC
>JAPSKJ010000030.1 GCA_031177735.1 Nocardioides sp. | reverse complement strand
AGAACCGGTTGACCGGGTGGGCGAAGTGCGTCTGGGTCGCGGCGGTCCACAGGCCGGGGTTGATCCCGACGAACAGCAACCGGAGTGTGCCGGGTGGCGGGAGGAGGTCGGGGACCTCGGCATCGCGGAACGACTCGAGCTCGGCGCGGGTGAAGCGGGCCACCCGGTCAGCCTAGGAGGTGGCCCGCTCCACCCGTCGGGCGCTACGGGCCCGGGCGCGACAGCCCGGGCGCGACCTGGGCGCTACGGCGTGGCGCTCGCGAGCGGCGCGGTCGGGACCGGGAGCGTCGGCACCGACCGCTCCGGCTCCGCGGCCAACGCTCCGGCCGGTGCTGCGGCCGCTGGCGGGGTCGTGCACGGCGTCAGCACGTCACACGACGGCGACGGCGTCGGCGTCGTCGTCGTGGGCGTCGCCGTCGGCGCCGGGAGCGGCGGCCACGGCACCGGCCAGGCGCCCGTGAACTGCACGCTCAGCGCGTTGGCGACCTGGCGCTCGTGGCCGTCCGAGGGCGAGTTCCGGATCCGCAGCGCGCCGGTGGCCGCGTCGCGCGCCAGCATGGTGCTGGATCCGCCACCGTCGAGGTTGAGGGCGTCCTCGGCACCGAGCTGCCACAGGAAGTTCGACATCTCCACCATCGTGAAGCCGCGGCTGTGCGCCTGGCGACCGTCGACGACGACCAGGATGATCCGGTGGTTGTCACGGTCGATCCCGACGGCGGTGCGCGGGTGGATGTCGACGTGGTCGATCACCTGGCGGTAGGGCGGCTCGCAGGATGTCGTCGTGGTGCAGCCCAGGTGCAGGATCTTGTTGCCGGTGATCGCCACCTGCGGCGAGCCGGCGATGGCGGTGTCGATGCGCACCTTCTGCCCGGGCTTGAGCCGGGACAGCTTGCGGGAGGCGGCCTTGCCGCGGGCGATGAGCACCTTGCCCTTCAGCGTGCCGCCGGGGCTGATCAGACCCTTGCGGTTCATCACGACCCCGCGACCCTTGCGCACCCAGACCGAGCGGACCTTGCCGTTCTTGCCGGGGAAGATGGAGTCGGTCGGGAATCCGCCCCACTTCTTGGTGTAGAGACCAACCCGGCCCTTGTCCACCACCGGCGAGTTGAGCCGGTCGAGCGGGATGCTGCCGCGGCCCCGGACGTCGATCGCGACACCCAGGGTGCCGATCTGGGGCTGCCCGGAGGCGTCGATGGAGAAGGCGGCGTTCCACCCGGACTCACGCCCGTGCTTGAAACCGCCGTCCCGGTCGACACCCAGGCCGAGCGGCGCGCCGCTCGCGCCGATGTCGAAGAAGTCGCCGTTGACGGCCGCGACCGCGCCGTCGGCGGTGGCCATCGTCGAGGTCGGATCGGTCTCGGAGACCGTCTCCGGGCCGGAGTAGTCGAGCTGGACCCCCGGCGTGGCGTAGTCGATGGTCAGGTAGTGACCGGCCGCCACCTCGGTGTAGCTGCCACCGGTCGCGGTGAACGGCGACAGCGTGACGCCGGGTGCGATCTGCTCGGTGCTGCCGTGCACGATGGAGAGGTTGCGCCAGGTCCCGGTGTGCTTCGGTGCCCGCCCGTTGACCCGGGTGAGCTGCCGCCCGCCGACGTCGTCCGTGGTCTGCCGCCCCGTCCAGCGCCCGCGCCACCCGTCGGCGCGCGGCGCTCGACGGTCGTCGGCCGTCGCCCGCGCCGCCGTGGCGCCCGTCAGCGCGACCTCCCCCGGCGTCGCCGCTTCACTCGCCATCAACGACGAGCCGACCACCACCGCCGAGGTGCCGGCCAGAGCCACCACCACGGCTCCAGCGGTCAACTTCTGCCACTTCTGTCCCATTCGCACGGCTAACACGGTAAGGAAGACGCCCAAAGATCCGGGGAGGTTGCCGGTCTGGACCGGCGTGTCGGTCGTGCCGCGCCGTCAGCGCGCGTCGGAGGCCGGCTCAGGCGCGGAACGGCTGGTCCTTGCCGAGCACGGTCAGCCCGTCCTCGACGACGAACCCGCGGGCCCGATCCTCCTCCGGGTCGACCCCGATCCGGCAGCCGGGCGGGACGACGACGTTCTTGTCCACGATGGCGTTGCGGATCACCGCACCCGCACCCACCGCCACGTTGTTCATCAGCACCGCCCCCTCCACCAGCGCCCCGCTGCCCGCGTGGACGCCGGGCGAGAGCACCGACCGGGTCACCGTGGCACCGGCCACCACGACTCCGGGTGAGAGCACCGCCTCGTCCACGGTCGCCACCGCGTCGGCGTGCACCACCTTCGCGGGCGGCTGCGGCCCGAAGGAGGTGAAGATCGGCCACTCGAAGTTGTAGAGGTTGAAGACCGGCAGCGGCGAGACGACGTCCATGTGGGCGTCGTAGTAGGACCGCAGCGTCCCGACGTCACGCCAGTAGCCACGGTCGCGGTCGTTGGCGCCGGGCACCTCGTTGTCCTTGTAGTCGTAGACGGCCGCCTGGCTGCGCCGCACGAACGCCGGCACGATGTCGCCGCCCATGTCGTGCTTGGAGCCGATCTCGTCGGCGTCGCGGGTGACCGCCTCCACCAGCGCATCGGCGTCGAAGACGTAGTTGCCCATCGAGGCCAGCACCTCGCCAGGGCTGTCCGGCAGACCGTAGGGAGTGGCGTCGGACGGCTTCTCCACGAACTGCCGGATCCGCCTGGGGTCACTCGGGTCGACCTCGATGATCCCGAACTGGTCGGCCATCGACATCGGCTGCCGGATCGCGGCGACGGTGCAGGGCGCCCCGCTCTCGACGTGCTGCTCGATCATCTGGGCGAAGTCCATCCGGTAGACGTGGTCCGCACCGACCACGACCACGATGTCGGGCCGCTCGTCGCTGATCGCGTTGAGCGACTGGAAGATCGCGTCGGCCGAGCCGAGGTACCACCGCTTGCCGAGGCGCTGCTGCGCCGGCACCGGCGTGACGTAGTTGCCCAGCATCGTCGACATCCGCCAGGTCTGGGTGATGTGACGGTCCAGCGAGTGCGACTTGTACTGGGTGAGCACGACGACCTGGAGGATGCCGCTGTTGACGACGTTGGACAGGGCGAAGTCGATCAGCCGGTAGATCCCGGCGAACGGCACCGCGGGCTTGGCCCGGTCGGCGGTCAGCGGCATCAACCGCTTGCCCTCACCGCCCGCGAGCACGATCGCCAGGACGTTCTTGCGAAGCGGCACCACCATAGAAGCCAACCTAAGGTCTCGAGTGTGTCGCCGCCAGGCGCCCGAACCGAATTGGAACGGGTACGTTCATGCCGTGCGAGTCGACGTGTTGACCAAGGAGTACCCACCCGAGATCTACGGCGGCGCCGGCGTCCACGTCGCCGAGCTGGTTCGCGCCCTGCGGCAGCTGCCATCTCGTGGGCCCGAGCCGTTCGACACGGTGGTGCGCGCGTTCGGCGCCCCCCGTGGTGAGGCCGGCACCCACGCCTACCCCGACCTGACCGAGCTCGCCGGCGCCAACCCCGCGCTGAAGACCCTCGGCATCGACCTGACCATGGCGGCCGCCTGCGCCGGGGCCGACCTGGTCCACTCGCACACCTGGTACGCCAACCTCGGCGGCCACCTCGCGAGCCTGCTCTACGACATCCCGCACGTGCTCACCGCCCACTCGCTGGAGCCGCTGCGGCCGTGGAAGGCCGAGCAGCTCGGGGGTGGGTACGCCGTCAGCCGCTGGGCCGAGAAGTCGGCCTACGAGCACGCGGCCGCCGTCGTGGCGGTGTCGGCGGCGATGCGCGAGGACGTGCTGCGCTGCTACCCCACCATCGACCCCGACCGGGTGCACGTGGTCCACAACGGCATCGACACCGGCGTATGGGCCCCCGCCACCCACCCCGACCGGGTCCGCTCCCTCGGGGTGGACCCCGACCGGCGCTCGGTGGTCTTCGTCGGCCGGATCACTCGCCAGAAGGGCCTGCCGCACTTCCTGCGCGCCGTGGCCGACCTGCCGCCGGACGTGCAGATCGTGCTGTGCGCCGGCGCCCCCGACACCGCCGCGATCGAAGCGGAGGTCACCGGCCTGGTCGACAACCTGCGCGCCACCCGGGACGGCGTGGTCTGGATCCGCGAGATGCTCCCGCGGCAGGACGTGATCGCGCTGCTCTCGGCGGCCACCGTCTTCGCCTGCCCGTCGATCTACGAGCCGCTCGGCATCGTCAACCTCGAGGCGATGGCCTGCGAGACCGCGGTCGTCGCCACCGCCACCGGCGGCATCCCGGAGGTCGTCGTCGACGGCCAGACCGGGCTGCTGGTGCCGATCGAGCAGGCGGCCGACGGCACCGGCACGCCGCTGGACCCCGAGCGCTACGCCGCCGACTTCGCCGCCGCGCTGCAGCAGGCCCTGGCCGACCCTGACCGCGCCCGCGAGATGGGCCGTGCCGGCCGCCAGCGCGCCATCGAGTCGTTCAGCTGGACCACGATCGCCGAGCGGACCCTGGAGGTCTACTCCTCGGTGCTGTAGCGGGGGCGGCGAGGAGTTCGGCCGGGCGGGTCAGCCCGCGGGCGACGCGCTCGGCGTCGGCGCCGGCTGATCGCTGCTGGAGCCGCCCGCCTGCTCCGGCGCCGGGGAGGCGCCCTCGGTGGTCGTGCCGGCCGTGCCGTCCTTCGGCTCGGGGGACGCGCCTGCGCCGTCCTGCTCGGTGGACGTGCCGGTCGAGCCGCCCGGCGAGGCCGTCTCGGAGCCCTTCGACGGCACCACCTGGGACGGGTCCTGCGACGGGGACGGCCCCTGCGACGGCTTCGGCTCCTCCGAGGGCTTCGGGCCCTTGGTCGGCTCGGGCGACGGCTCCTGGCCGGGCTCGGTCACGGTGACGGCGTACGCGGCGGAGACGCTGCCCTCGGCCAACGGCCGGTCGGCGAAGCGGAACCGGTAGACGGTGTCCTTCTCCGGCTTGACCCGCACCGACGGGTCCTCGGCTGACGCGGGGAGCACCGCCTCGGTGTGGAACTGCGCCGCTCCGGCCGGCCGCGACTCCAGCACCACCATGGCGCCGGGGACGCGCTCACCGGCCTGGTCGCGCAGCCTCGCGGTGAGAGTCACCGGCTTGCCCGCCTCGACCGAGGTCGCGGAGCCGGAGATGTCCAGCGAGGTGGTCAGGCCCTCGAGGTCGTAGGTGGTCACGCCGGCGGGGCCGCCGATGCGGAACCGGTCGATGTTGAACTCGGCGCCGTCGCAGCCGAAGCCCACCGCGAACACCGCCGGACCGTCGCCACCGTGGCCGGCGAGGAACGGCCCGATGGTGGAGAGTCCGGTGGCCCCGAGCGCGGGGTCGTAGGCGAGGCTGGCGCCGGTGCGGGTGTCGATGACGCTCCAGGTGTAGGAGAGCGCGGTCGCGTTCACGTTCTGCCAGCCCCCGGCGCCGACGGTCAGCGGCGCGCGGCCGAACCACATCAAGGTCGAGCCCTTCTGCGCTGCCTCCTGGAAGCCGACGTAGGCGACACCGGTGGTGCCCTGGGGCGCGATCACGGACACCGACGCGACGGTGGTGGCGGCCAGCGACTCGACGTAGTGCAGGGAGCCGACGGCGTTGCCGCCGGCCAGGTCGAAGCCCTGGCTGCGCTCGCCCGCCGGCGGGTTTGCGGGGCCGAAGCCGACGTAGGACTGCACCGTCTCGGGGGTGCGGCCCATCAGCGACTGGCAGCCGACGAAGGAGAGGTTGGCAGCCTTGCTGCCCGGGAAGTCGGTGCCGTGCACCACCACGGTGGAGCCGCCACCCGCGGCCGCGCGCGCGGGCGCCGCGGGCGACCATCCGGCCGCGACCGCTACCGCCGCCGTCACCACACCGACGACTCGTCGCACAGACCTGTTCAACACTGCTCCCTCGCGCTTCCTGGTCACTCTATGTCGTCGGGTGGGCTCCCCGTCCAGGGGTGCGGAACACCATCGTGGCGATCTGCGGGCGGTCGACCGCCCCCGGTCGACAGCGCACCCTCACCAACGCGGGTGAACGGACTCCCTCAGATGGGTGTCGTAGATGCGACGAACACCCTCCAGCAGCGGCTCCGGCAGAGCGTCGAGCTCCCCTGCCAGGGCGTTGGCCGCCGCTTGCTCGACGCTGCGGGCGCCCGGGATCACGGTGGTCACACCGGGCTGCTGGGCACACCAGGCGATCGCGACCTGCGCCGGGGAGGCGGGGGTGCCGTCGGGCAGCAGCACGTCGTGCTCGGCCACCAGCGCGGTCCACTCCCGCGCCGCGGCCACACCCGTCGGGTAGTCGACGCCGGAGAACGTCTCCCCCTGGTCGAACGCCTCGCCGTGGCGGTTGTAGGTGCGGTGGTCGTCGGGCGCGAAGGTCGTCGCCTCGTCGTAGCGCCCGCTCAGCAGGCCGCTGGCCAGCGGCACCCGCACGATGACGCCGACGCCGGCCTCACGCGCCGCGGGCAGCACCTCGTCGAGCGGCTTGAGCCGGAAGGGGTTGAGGATGATCTGGATGCTGCGCACCCCGGGACGAGCGCCACCGTGCCGGAACCCGATCGCGGTCAGCGCCTGGGCGACGGTCTCCACCGAGACGCCGTAGCCGTCAATGACCTGGTCCTCGACCAGCGTGTCGAGCATGTCGTACGTCGCCGGCGACTCGATCACCTCGCTCGGCGGACAGTGCAGCTGCACCAGGTCGAGCGTGTCCACGCCCAGGTTGCGGCGCGAGCGGTCGGTCCAGGCGCGGAAGTTCTCCAACGTGTAGTTGTCCGGCACCTGCTCCATCCGCCGGCCCATCTTGGTCGCGACGGTGACGTCGAGACCGGGTCGACCCGCGAGGAAGCTGCCGATCAGCGACTCGGAGCGGCCGTCGCCGTACACGTCGGCGGTGTCGAAGAACGTCACCCCGCCCTCGACGGCCGCGTCGAGCACCGCCAGCGCCTCGTCCTGCGACACCTCACCCCAGTCGGCGCCCAGCTGCCACGTGCCCAGTCCGATCGCGGACACGTCCGGCCCGTCAGTCCCCAGCGGTCGATGCTCCATGGGGCTATCTAAGCCCAGACGAGCAAGGGCCCCGGCACGGGTGCCGGGGCCCTTGGTCGACGCGAGGGTCAGTTGACCTGGAGGGTCATCGTCCCCTTCTGCTTGTTCTCACCGGTGACCGCGATGGTCGTGCCCGTGCCGGCGACCTTGACCGACCCCGACGGGTTGGCCGGGTCGTAGTAGCGGTCGGGGTCGGAGTCGTCGAAGACCGGCACGGCGGGTCGCGACGGCACCTCGAGGGTGGTCATCGTGACCGTGCCGTCCTCGCCGACCACCTCACGGTGCAGCGAGAGCGGGTCGGTGGCCTGGCGACCGAAGGTCGAGTCGAAGGACTGGATCCGGTTGCGCACGACCGTGCCGTCGGACCACCTCAGCGACGCCGGCCGCGCGTCGACGGGCAGCGCCTCGCCGAAGCCCGGGTGGGCGCTGACGTTGTTGTCACCGTAGAGGCTGTTGACGTAGGTGATCAGCAGCCCGTCCTGGTAGGGGAAGTGCTCCACGGTGTTGGGCGCGGTGGCCGACCAGCCGAAGTTGTACGGACCCTGGCCCAGCACCGCGTCGTAGCCGCGGTAGCTGCGGTTCTCGGCGATGTAGTAGTGGGTGTAGGGCTTGAAGTAGCCGCCGTCCGCGATCACCTGGAAGCCGTCGAGGGTCCAGCCCGCGACGTCCTCCGCGTCCTCGGTCAGCGCACTGCCGACGGCGATGTCGTCGACCGCGAAGCCGAGCTCGTGCGCGGCGCCGTCGGTCCACTGGCGGAAGCGCAGCTGGACGCTGCTGCCGGCGTACGCCGACAGGTCGGCGGTCAGCGCGACCCACTCCCCCTCGGTCGACCCGGTGATGCCGTGGCCCTCGTTCTGGCCGTACGGGCTGGTGTCGGTCGAGAGGTTGGTGTCGACCGGCTCGAAGGTGGCGCCGCCGTCGTCGGAGACCTCGACGTAGGCGTAGTCCCAGTCGGTCTCGATCTGGTAGTTCACCTTCGCGGTGAGTGTTCCGCCCGCGGGGACGGTGAAGGCGGGGCTGGTGGCCGTGCCCTCGTAGTCGTCACCGGTGCCGGAGTAGAGGTACTTGCCGGCCTGCGGCTCGAAGACGTCGATGAACTCCTGACCGTCGGGCAGCTGCACGATGGCGGCCTGCGGCTTCTTGGTCGCGTGGTAGCTCGGGCCGAGGTCGACCGCCTGCGTCGCGCCGGGCGCGACGGTGGTGAAGTCGAGCCAGCCGAGGAACGCCTTCTCGTGGGCGCCCATGTGGTTGGGCGTCGTACCGATCGCGCCGTCACCGTGGCTGAGCCAGGAGCCGGAGCTCATCAGGGTCCAGAAGGCGGTGGAGTTCTCCCCGCCCGCGGTGTCGTAGTAGTCGGGCAGACCCAGGTCGTGGGCGAACTCGTGGGCGAAGACGCCCAGGCCGCCGTTCTCGGGCTCGGTGGTGTAGTCGCGGATCCACAGGTCGGTGTCGCCGATCTGGATGCCGCCGACCTTCGGGAAGCCCGAGGGCCCGACCCGGCCGCTGGGGTTGACCGCCCAGCGGTGCGACCAGATCGCCCACTCGGGCGCGCCGGCCTCCTCGCCCTCACCGGCGTGCACGGCCTGGAAGTGGTCGATGTAGCCGTCGGCCTCGTTGTAGTTGCCGTCGCCGTCGATGTCGTAGCGGTCCCAGATGTCGAAGGACTTCAGGTAGTCCACGATCTCGGCCTTGGTCTTGCCCGAGGCGAGCTGGTCGGCGTACCACGCGTTGGCGCTGTCCTGCACGAAGCGGGTCATGTCGGCGTTGGACTCGGTCTGGCCGTAGGACGCCTCGTTGAACGGGACCTGGACCCAGTCGGCCACGTCGCCCTGGAGGTCGAAGCGGCCGCTCGACATCTCGGTGTAGAGCTGCTTGAACGACTCACCGCCCTGCTCGGGCATGCCGTTGAAGAACATGTCCTCGAAGTGCTGCTCGGAGAAGTCCGGCTGCCAGTAGGTGCTGTTGTCGTCGGCGGCCGGCTCCGGGATCTGGTTGTGCACCGGCCCCGTGGGTGCCTCCGGGAAGCGCGGGTCGGCCTGGTCGCCGAAGTCCACCAGGAAGGTGAGCAGCTGCGCGGTGGTCTGGGTGCCGTACTCCACCCACTGGCCGTCGCCGACCTTGACCACCTTGCCGCCGCCCTTGGCCTGGACCTTCTTCTGACCGGTCGCGACCAGCTCGGCGGCCTTGGCCTTCAGCGCCCGACGCTTGGTGTCGAGCGGATCGGTGCGGTCGTCCGACTTGCGGGCGTGGGCGCTGGGGTCCGCGCCGTCCGGGACGGGCACCGCGGTAGCGGTTCCTGCGGGCACGGCTGTGGCCGCGAGCCCGAGGGCTGCGGCCACACCGAGAACGCCCGACATGCGTCGATTCACGTATTCCTCCGAGAACTTTGTGAGCCCGGCCGTGGCCGGTGGCGAGCGCCGAGCCCGCTTCGCGCACCCCATCAGAAGAAGATCCCTGCCGTAAAGGGTTGGTCGCGAGGTTTTTTCCTTCGTGACCGTCCTGAGACCGTCAGGTGGCCGGTCGCCCGGTGCCCGACCCGCCGGCCGGAATGGCCCTCAGGTGCCCCGGATCGCAGCCGATCGGAGGAGGCCCGCGCCGCCTCCACTCTGAGAAGGTCTGCCCATGGCCGTGCCGTCCACCCAGCTGTCCACCGGGCTGTCGACCGCTGCCACCGCGGGCACGCTGCTGCCCGAGGACCAGCGGCATCTCGTCAGCCGGTTCAGCTACGGCCTCACGCCCGCGCTGGCCGCCGAGGTCGCCCGGCTGCCCGGCGGGGCGACCGAGTGGTTCGAGCAGCAGCTGACGACGGCGTACTCGCTGGGCAGCGAGCACGTCGCCGACTGGTGGCCGGACCTGCACCGCGGACCGGAGGACCTCTGGATCCGCTCGCGCGACCGGGTGCGCCCCAGCTGGGAGGTCATGAACGACTACGCCCGCCGGCTGCTGGTGCGCCGGATCATGTCGCCGGCGCAGGTGCTGGAGGTGATGGCGGAGTTCTGGGAGAACCACCTGCACGTGCCGATCCAGGCCGACGCCGTCTTCCCACACCGGGTGCCCTACGGCGAGGTGATCCGCAAGCACGCGCTGGGCCGCTTCGCCGACCTGCTCAAGGCGACCATCACCCACCCGGCGATGACGATCTACCTCTCCGGCTACGAGTCGACCAGGACCAACCCCAACGAGAACCTCGGCCGTGAGCTCCTGGAGCTGCACACGGTCGGGGTCGGCAACTTCACCGAGTACGACGTCAAGGACTCCGCCCGCATCCTGACCGGCTTCCGCATCGACATGTGGCGCACCTTCGCCGCGTCCTACGACCCGGCCCGCCACTGGACCGGCCGGGTGAGGGTGCTGGACTTCGAGCATCCCAACAGCGCGGCTGACGGTCGGCCCGTGGTCGAGGCCTACCTCGACCACCTCGCTCGGCACCCGCTCACCGCGCGCCGCATCGCCCGGCGACTGGCGGTCAAGTTCGTCGCCGACGACCCCTCCGACGCACTCGTCGAGCGACTGGCGACGGTCTACTCGGCCTCCGACACCGCGATCCTCCCCGTGCTGCGGGCGCTGGTGGCATCGGCGGAGTTCCGGGCCGCGCAGGGGCGCAAGCTCCGCGACGGCGCGGAGGACGTCGTCGCGACCTACCGCCTGCTGGGTGCCACGCTCGCCGACCCCCGCACGACCAGCGCGCCGAGCAGCGCCGGCGCCCACGCCATCATCTGGCAGGCCGGCGACCTCGGCGCCGAGCCGATGAGCTGGCCGCGCCCCGACGGCTCGCCGATCACCAACGCCGCCTGGGCCTCTCCGGCTCGGGCGCTGGCCTCGGGGAGCCTGCACTGGAGCATGGCGGGCGGCTGGTGGCCGAAGGTGGGGGTGACCTACCGCGAGCCGTCGGCGTGGGCACCGACCCTGCCGGTCGCCTTCCGCGACTTCGTCGACCACCTGGCCCGGCAGGTCCACCACCGCACCGCCACCCAGCAGCTCGTCGACGCCTGCTGCCTGGCCGCGAGCGTCGCCCCCGACGCCTCGATCCGGACCGGGCATGCGGTGCTGTCGTGGAAGTTCCCGCTGGTGATGGCCACCGTCCTCGACCACCCGTTCCACTACCAGCGATGAGCGACCCGATGACGAACGCTGCGATGACCGACTGCTGTGCGGAGTTCAGCCGGCTCAGCCGCCGGGGGGTGCTGCGCGGATCCCTCGGCGCGCTCACCGTCGGGGGGCTCGCCACCACGATCGGCTCGGCCGTGGTGACCACGGCTCCGGCGTACGCCGACCAGGCCGGTGCCGCCGACGACGGCGTGCTCGTGGTGCTCTCGCTCCGCGGCGCGGCCGACGGTCTCTCGCTGGTGGTGCCGCACGGCGACCCGGTCTATGCCAAGGCCCGGCCGCGGATCGCGATCCCCGCGCCGCGACTGCTGGAGCCCGACGCCCACTTCGGCCTGCACCCCGCTCTGGCGCCGTTGGTGCCGATGTGGCGCAGAGGCGAGATCGCCGCGATCCACGCCACCGGGATGCGGGTGCCCAACCGCTCCCACTTCGCCGCGATGGAGGAGCTCGAGGACGCCGACCCCGGCTCGTCGGTGCGGGTGGGCTGGCTCAACCGGCTCGTCGGCCTGGCCGACTCCCCCACGCCGCTCACCGGAGTGGCGATCGGCGGCACGCTGCCGACGTCGCTGGCCGGGCCGCAGCCGGTGATGTCGATGCGGTCGATCGGGAGCTCCTCGCTCTCGGGCACCGACGGCTTCCCGGGCCGCACGGCCGCGCTGCGTCTGATGTGGGGTCAGGACCCCTCCGCGATGGGCACCGCGGTGCGGGCCGCGATCGACTCCGCGGACACCCTGGGCGCGGCGCGCTCGCTGCCCGACAACGCGCCGGCCTTCCCCAACAGCGACCTCGGCCGTGCGCTCGCGTCGGTCTCGCGGACCATCCGCGCCGACGTCGGCGTCGGCGTGGTCACCGTCGACCACGGCGACTGGGACATGCACACCTGGATGGGCACCGCCGACTCCGGGCAGATGCGCACCAACACCGCCGAGCTCGCCGCCGCGCTCGCGGCCTTCTTCGCCGACCTCGGCGACCAGGCGCCGCGGGTGACGATGGTGGCGCTGAGCGAGTTCGGTCGGCGGACGACGGAGAACTCCGGCGGTGGGCTCGACCACGGCTGGGGCAACGTCATGTTCGTGCTCGGCGCCGGCGTGCGGGGCGGCTACTACGGCCGCTGGCCGGGGCTGACCGAAGGACCGGACGGCGACCTGGCGGTGACCACCGACTACCGCGACGTGCTGGCCGAGGTGATCGCTGCCCGCACCTCTGCCTCGGTCGCGACCGTCTTCCCGGGTCGCACCGGGTCGAGCACGCTGGGCTTCATGGGGCCGTCCAACGGCGGGCCGATCTCGACACCGGTGACGCTCACCCCGCCGGCGCCGTCCACCCCGCCCGTGGTGCCGACGGCGGGGACCGGTGACGCCCCCGACGAGCGCCGCAGGCGGCGGGCGAAGCGGCGCAGGCGCCGCCGCCGCGCCCGGGACCGCCGCAACCGGTGACCCCCGCCGAGCCGCCGCGCGCGCCACTGGTCTGACGCAGGACCCGCGGTCGGCGAGGGAGCGGCCGACCCGAACGAGCTCCGCCGAGCTCCGCCGAGCTCCGCCGAGCTCCGCCGAGCTCCGCCGAGCGAGCGTCACGCGTCGAGCGCGGCGCCCACCTCGTCCACCGGCAGCGGCACGATGTCGTCGTCGGTCGCCAGGTGGATCACGTCGGTGCTCATTCCAGCCGCGGCGAGCGCGGCGTAGACGCGGGCGGCGGTGCGGCGGTCGGTGGCGCGGATCGGTCCAAGGCCTGGCCGGCACCAGAGCAGGGCGATCCGGCCGCCGGGGAAGCCCTCGAGCTGCTCGCCCATCACGCTCGCGAGGCGGGCGCTCGCCGTCTCGTCGAGCTCGCCGGGCAGGTCGATGAGCTGGCTGAGCTCGCGGACGGGCTCGTCGTCGTCGTCGATGACCAGGGACCACAGCTCGCGTCGGTGCCAGCCCAGCGGCTGGACCAGGGCGCGCCACAGGTCGTGGAGGTCGGACTGGGTGCGGATCGGGCTCTCGAGGATGTCGCTCATGCGGCGACGATGCGCCTCCGGGCGCCGGCGGGCGACCTGCTCTCCACAGGCAGCCCGCGGACGGCCGGAACGTCTCCACAGCGCGCCCCCGGGCGGAGCCATCCACCGGGTGGTCGACGCGAGCGCCGGCCGGAAGCACCGGGGTCAGCTGGCGTCCCACACCCCGCCGTCGAGGGTCTCCTCGTCGGGCAGCAGGGTGAGCTGCTGGCTGCCGCGCCGACGCCCCGGCTGGGCGTCGTGAGCGGCCTCGGCCGCCTCCGCGGCGACGACCACGTGCAGGGCCTGCCGCATGACCCGCAGGCCGGCCGGCTGCAGGTCGACCGGGCAGACCACACCAGAGTCGCGCAGCACGCCGATCTGCTGGGTCAGCAGGCCCCGGTCGCGCCCGAAGAGCTGGGCGACCTCGGCCGGCGTCGGCACCCCGGCGTGCAGCAGCTCGACCAGCGTCAGCAGCGAGGAGTGCGGGTCGGGCAGGGTCGGCCTGAGCGAGGGCACCAGCCGCACGGGGCGCTCGGTGGCGAGCAGCTCCATGCCGTCGAGCCGGGCGGCGAGCGCCTCGGAGACCTCCTCGGCTGAGACCAGCATCTCCGCGACGACCGAGCGCAGCTGCGCGGGCGCGAAGGGCTGTGCGACGACCCGCTCGACCATCTTCACCAGACCGTCCTCGTAGAGGAAGGTGAAGGGATAGACGGTGTTGAGCCGGTTGAGCTCGAAGCCGAGCCGCTCGCGCGCGCGGACGTCCTTGACCAGGTGCGCCTCGAGCCGCACCACCGGGTCGTCATCGGCGACGCTGATGAACAGCACCGTCCAGCCCGCCCGCATGGTGACGTCACCGTGGCGGTCGTGGATCAGCGGCTCGTCGGTGAGCTGCTCGACGGCGTCCTCGACCAGCTCCTGGAGGTGGTCGGCGCTGCGCACCGAGACCGCCAGCGGCTCGACCGGCTCGACGTCGAGGTCGGGGCGGGCGGCCGGGGCGAGCGGGTCGGTCCACTCCGCGCCCTCGACCTGCAGGAAGGTGGGGTGCGGCACGTGCTGGCGCAGCTCGCCCACCACGAGCGCCGCGACCTTGTCGCACTCGGCACGCGCGAACTCGCCGTCGATCCGCCCGGAGGCCGTCGAGACGGACACACCGGAGCGGGCGTCGGCGTACACGTCGGCGTAGTGCTCCAGGTCGACGCCCCAGGCGATCCGGATGCCACCGTCGAGGGCGTCGACGCGGTCACCCAACCACTGCCTGAAGCGCCGCCACGCGGCCTTGACTTCCTGCTCGTACTCCACCGGACCCCACTCCCGATCGACTTCCCACTCACGGTAGGTCGGCCCACCGACATTCCGGGGCCGGTTGACCGAACCTTTCCCCATTCCTGGCAGGGTCTTCCTCACACCGAGGAGGACGCCGATGTCATGGCAGATGAGGGCGGTGGCGCTCTACACGCGCGCCGTCCGGCGCAGGGTCTACGCCAGCCCACGGGGCGCGAGGACCCTGCTCACCCGCCCCAAGGGCCCGTCCGCCCCGCCCGCGAAGGCGGTGGCCGACCTGGCCCTCCGGCGCGAGGAGGTCGCCGGCTTCCGTGTGTACGCCGTGCACCGGCCCGGCACGGGCACCTCCCCGCGACCCGTGGTGATCTACTGCCACGGCGGCGCCTACGTCAGCGAGATCGCCCCACAGCACTGGCACCTGGCGGCCCAGATCGCCCGCGACCTCGACGTCGAGGTGTGGGTGCCGATCTACGGGCTCGCGCCGCAGCACCACGCCGCCGAGGCCCGCACCCTGATGGCGGCGCTGCTCGGCCGGCTGCGGGAGGAGGGACGGCCGGCCTACCTCGCCGGCGACTCCGCGGGCGGCGGGCTGGCGCTCGCCGCCGCCCAGCACGACGTGGCGACGCCGGGCTCGACGCTGGCCGGGCTGACCCTGATCGCGCCCTGGCTCGACCTCACCATGGCCAACCCCGAGATCGACGCCCTCGAGCGGGTCGACCCCTGGCTGGCCCGGCCCGCGCTGCACGAGGTGGCCCGGGTCTGGGCCGGCGGCATCCCCCTCGACGACCCCTCGGTGAGCCCGATCCACGGTGAGCTCGCCGGGCTGCCGCCGGTGCTCCTCACCGTGGGCACCCACGACATCACCCTGGCTGACGCTCGCCTGCTGGCGGCTCGCCTCGCCGACGCCGGTGTCGAGGTCGCCTACGACGAGGTCGACGGCGGCATCCACGTCGTCCCCCTGCTGCCCGTCCCGGAGGCCGCTGCGGCGCGGGCTCTGATCCACGACCACATCCGGAGGTGCCTGCCGTGACCGACCCGCTCCTGCGCCCGCTCGCCGACGCCGACTGGCCGGCCGTCCGGCGGATCTACGCCCAGGGCATCGCCACCGGGAAGGCGACCTTCGAGACCGAGGTGCCCTCGACCGAGGCGCTCGAGGCGAAGTGGATCCCGGGGCAGCGCTGGGTCGTCGAGCTCGACGGCGAGGTGGCCGGCTGGGCCGCGCTGACCCGGGTGTCGGCACGGGAGTGCTACCGCGGCGTGGCCGAGAACTCCATCTACATCCACACCGGCCTGGGCGGCCGCGGGCTGGGCTCCAGGCTTCTGCGCCACCAGGTCGAGCAGGCCCGAGCGGGTGGTTTCTGGACGCTGCAGACCTCGATCTTCACCGACAACGAGGCCAGCCTGGTGCTGCACCAGCGCGCCGGCTTCCGCGTGGTCGGGCAGCGCG
>JAPSKJ010000392.1 GCA_031177735.1 Nocardioides sp. | reverse complement strand
TCGGCCCAGTCCCTCCACCGGGAGGCGACGGTGACCAGCTCCGCGATGCCGTTCATCTGCATGGCGCCGTCGCCGACGAGCGCCACCACGGGACGACTCGGGTCAGCCAGCTTGGCAGCCAGGCCGTAGGGAAGCCCAGAGCCCATCGACGCGAGCGTCGAGGACAGGTGGGCCGGGACGCCCGGCGGGAGCGTGAGGTGCCGGGCGTACCAGTAGACGACCGATCCGACGTCGACGCTGACCTGCGCGTTGCCCGGCAGACGGGCCGTGAGTTGCCGCACGACGTGCTCGGGGTTCAGCGGTACGGCGTCGGCCATGGCGCGCTCCTCGGCGATGCGGCGCCACCGCTGGACCTGGGTGACGACATCGGTCCGCCAGGGGACGTCGGACTTGTCCTCCAGCAACGGCAGCAGGGCGGTGAGCGTCTCGGCAGCATCGCCGACCAGACCGACCTCCACGGGGTAGCGGTTGCCGAGGTGGCGCCCGTCGAGGTCGATCTGGACGGCCCGGGCCTGCCCGGGCGCGGGGTAGAACTCGGTCCAGGGGTCGTTGGTGCCGATCATCAGCAGCGTGTCGCAGTGGTCGGTCAGCCATGCGGAGGCGGTCGTGCCCAGGTGGCCCATCACCCCGCAGCTGATGGGCAGCGTCTCGTCCCACCACGGCTTGCCGAGCAGGCTGGTCGTCACGCCGGCACCGAGTCGTTCGGCAACAGCGCGCACCAGGTCACCGGCGTCCCGGGCGCCCTGGCCGACCAGGAGCGCGATCCGATCGCCCGCGTTGAGGACGGCCGCAGCCTCGGCGAGGTCGCTCTCACGCGGGATGACCCGCGGTGGGCGCCACTGTGGTGCGGTCGGCACCACACCGTGCTCGTGCGGCGGCACGTCGGGCACCGGCTGCACCTGGACGTCGTGGGGAAGCACGACCACGCACGGTGAACGTGTCGCCAGTGCGGTGCGGAAGGCCCGGTCCAGGACCATTCCGGCTTGCTCGGGAGCCAGCACCGCCTGGACGTACTGCGCGGCGACGTCCTTGAACAGCGCAGTCAGGTCGATCTCCTGCTGGTACTCCGCTCCCAGTGCGGTGGTGGGCTGCTGTCCGACGATGGCGACGACCGGCTGGTGGTCGAGCTTGGCGTCGTAGAGCCCGTTGAGCAGGTGTACGGCGCCAGGGCCCTGGGTGCTCGTCACCACTCCGACGCCGCCGGTGTACTTCGCGTGACCGACCGCCATCAGAGCAGCGTTCTCCTCGTGACGCGCCTGGACGAACGCCGGATCGCCGCCAGCGCGCCGCAGGGCCCCCATCAACCCGTTGATGCCGTCGCCCGAGTACCCGAACAGCCGCGGCACTCCCCAGGCGCGCAGCCGGTCGACGACCAGGTCCGCTACCAGCCGCTCGCCACTGTGACCGGCGTCCTCAGACATCGGGTCCCCGGTCACGCGCTGGCGTTCGGATCTGCACCTCCCGAGGTGTCGCCCTGCGGGCTGGTGTTGTCGGTGCCGCCCAGCTCACGCAGGAACTCGTGGCAGCGGTGAGCCCGCTGGGTGTCCTGCTCCATGACGTCGCGGAAGAACTGCGCGATGTCGTCCCGGCCGGCGTTCTCCGCGTCCCGGACGTACTGGCCGTAGTCGTGGCCCGCCTTGAGCGAGTGGTACTGCACGGAGATGAGGTCGTAGGTGACGTCGTCGAATCCGGTCTCTCCTGTGGCCATCTTCCTGCCCTTCTCATTGGTGGTAGGAGTGCGTCCTGTACCCCACGTTCGTGCCGACAACCGATCCCCGGGCCGGATGCCCGCGGGAAATCTCACCGCGACCGGAGGTCCGGCGCCGGCAGCGTCGGCGCTGCGTGCCCGTGGCAGCAGGGGGTACAGGGGACCGGCCGTCGACCACGAGGAGGAGCCCCATGTCGCAGGAGCGCGAGAAGCTCGTCGAGCTGATGAAGGACATGCCGATCGCCATGATGACGACGTTCGGCCCGACCGGGCCGCGCAGCGTGCCCATGGCGCGTCAGGAGGTCGAACCCGACGCGGACATGTGGTTCATCAGCGCGCGTGAGACCCGCCACGTCGAGGACATCGAGCGTGACCCGCTGGTGTCGCTGACCTTCTCCTCCCGCGACTCGTGGGTGGCGATGACCGGGCGCGCCGCGGTGGTGGAGGACCAGGCGAAGCTCGAGGAGATGTGGAACACCTTCGCCGAGGCCTGGCTGCCGGGCGGACCGGAGGACCCCAACGCCGTGCTGATCCGGGTCGAGGTCGACCATGCGGAGTACTGGGACTCACCGGGCGGGAAGGTGGCTTCCCTGCTGAGCTTCGCGAAGACGAAGCTCACCGGCGAGACCTACAACAGCGAGCACGGCACGGTCACTCCGTAACCACCCGGCCGCGGGGGTCGCTACTGCGCCTGGCTGAACGGGGTGGTCATGCCCATGCGGACCGAGCGCTTCCGCGTGGCGGCGTCCGTGCCGCCCATCTGCATCCAGCGCCACCCACGGCCGAACCACAGGTAGCCGTCGACCACGCTGGCGGCCGTCGACCTCAAGGACGGGTTGTCCTCGCCGAGTCCGAGCTTGCCTGCCTCCGCGCCGACCGGGTCCCAGGTCGGCCGGTGACCGAGCGTCTGGCAGACCTGCTCCGCGGGGGTGCGGCAGGTGGGGGTGTTGTCGAACTGGAACCGCAGGTTGCCGGTGGCGCGGAACCGCGCGCCCCACCGGGCGTCCCACTGCTGCCACGTGAAGGGGGAGCCGTTGTCGGCGGTGTCGATGACGGCGTACTTGCCCGGCACGCCCCTGCTGGCGAGGGCTGCGCGCAGGCGGTCGGCGTAGCGCACGTTGTCGGCCACCGAGTCGTAGTGGGTCGCGCCGAG
>JAPSKJ010000391.1 GCA_031177735.1 Nocardioides sp. | reverse complement strand
CTGGTCGCGGCGCTGCAGCAGCAGGTGGACCGGCTCGGCGCCTCGAGCCTGAGCATCGAGCTGGAGTCCCGCGACCTGCCGCCACTCCCTGCCGCGGTCGAGGTCGCGGCGTTCCGGATCGCCTCCGAGGCGCTGACCAACGTCGCCCGCCACTCCGGTGCTCGGACCTGCCGGGTCGTGCTCGCCGGCCTGCCCGACACTCTGCTGGTGGAGGTGGGCGACGATGGCCGGGGCATCGACCCCGACGTGCCCGCTGGCGTGGGGCTGCGCTCGGTGCGCGAGCGGGCCGACGAGCTGGGTGGCCGCACCGAGGTGGTGTGCCCGCCCGGCGGCGGCACCACCGTGCGCGCGTGGCTGCCCGTCACCACGCTGACCCCACCGACCGCCGACCTGGCAGGAGCCCCCCGATGACCGAGCCCGTGCGCGTGCTGATCGCCGACGACCACCCGATCGTGCGCGACGGGCTCGCCTCGCTGCTGGGCACCCGCACGGACATGACCGTGGTCGGCACCGCCGCGGACGGCGCGGAGACCGTGGAGCTCGCGTTGAGCCTGCGCCCCGAGGTGGTCGTCATGGACCTGCAGATGCCGGTCGTCAACGGCGTCGAGGCGACCCGCCGGCTGTGCGCCGAGGCGCCCGACATCCGGGTCCTGGTGTTCACGATGGGCGAGGAGGACGGCAGCGTGCTGGCGGCGATGCGAGCAGGGGCGCGCGGCTACCTGGTCAAGGGTGCGCCGCAGGCGGAGATCGCCCAGGCCATCTCCACCGTGCACGCCGGTGGACTTGTCTTCGGCGCGGCCCTGGCCGACCGGATCACCGAGCTCATGTCCGGCGGCACCGGCCCGGACCGGCGTGCCTTCCCCCAGCTCACCGAGCGCGAGCTGGAGATCCTCGACCTGCTGGCGGCGGGCCGGAACAACGGCGAGATCGCCGCCCGCCTCTACCTGGCTCCCAAGACGGTGCGCAACAACATCTCCACCATCCTCGCCAAGCTGCACGCGACCGACCGCGCCGAGGCCATCATCAAGGCCCGCGACGCCGGTCTGGGACAGAGTGGGTGACTCCGCCCGGGATCCTCAGCCGCGTCTGCGGAAGCACCCCGGCAGGTGCGGGTCGAAGACACCGATCGCCTGCATGAGGGCGAACATCGTCGTGGGTCCCACGAACACGAAGCCGTTCTTCTTCAACGCCTTCGACAGCGCGGTGGACTCCGCGCTGACCGTCTCGGTGTACGCCGGCGGCCGCTCGGGCCGGAAGCCCTCGATGAACGCGGGCAGGCCGCCGTGGTCGCGCAGGGCGAGCGTCGCGCGGGCGTTGGTGACGGCTGCGGCGATCTTGAGGCGGTTGCGCACGATCCGGGCGTCAGCCATCAGCCGCTCCTGGTCGGCCTCGGTGAAGGCGGCCACCTGCTCGGCGTCGAAGCCGTGGAAGGCCTCGCGGAAGGCGGGTCGCTTGGCCAGGATCGTCGACCAGGACAGCCCGGACTGGAAGGCCTCCAAGGTGAGCCGCTCGTAGTGGGCGGCCTCGCCCTCGACCGGGTCGCCCCACTCGGTGTCGTGGTAGTCGCGCATCGGCCCCGGCCCGCCGGCCCACGGGCACCGCGCCAGGCCGTCCTCGCCGACCAGCGGCGTCATCGGCGCTCGCGGAGCCGCACGCCCTGCGGCAGCGGCGGGGCGGGGATCGGCGGCAGGTGGTCACCGACCACGACGCCGTACCGCGACTCCCTCACCTCCTGGGAGTCGGTGACGCCCTCGATCGCGGCCTGCCACTCGTCGCGATAGCGGACGATCTCGTCGTGGTCGCGCCCGATGAAGTTCCACCACATCACGATCGACTCGCCGAAGGGCGGCCCGCCGAGCAGGAGCAGACGGGTCCGCTCCTCGCCCGCGGTGAGGGTCAGCGTCGAGGCGCCCGGCGGCAGGTAGCCCAGCTCGTCGCGGGCGACCGGCTGGCCGGCGGCGGTCACGGAGCCGGCGTCGACCAGCACACCGTGCTCGAAGGTGGGGTCGACGTCGGTGGTCAGCGTCGCGCCGGCCTCGAGGAGGATCTCGACGCCGAGCAGCGGGGTGTGGGTGGGCACCGGGGAGGCGTCGCCCAGGAGGGAGCCGAGGAAGACCCGTGCCTCCCAGCCCTCACCACGCACGGGGGACGGCCGGTGGTGGGCGAAGCCGGGCTCGGTGTGCCGCGCGCGGTCGGGCAGCGCCACCCACAGCTGCGCGCCGTGCAGCACGGGGTGGTCGTCGGAGGAGATCTCGGAGTGGCTGATGCCGCGACCCCCGGTCATCAGGTTGACCTCGCCGGGGCGCACCGTCGCGTGGTTGCCGGCGCTGTCGCGGTGCTCGATCTCGCCGGTGAACAGCCACGACACGGTCTGCAGCCCGGTGTGCGGGTGCGGGGCGACCTTCATGCCGCCGCTGGTCACCAGGTCGTCGGGACCGTAGTGGTCCAGGAAGCACCACGCGCCGATGAGGGAGCGCTCCTTCGAGGGGAGGGTACGCCGCACGGTCATCGCTCGCGGGCCGCCGAGCGGCACCTCGCGGGGACTGATCACCTCGGTGCCCACGCCTTCGCGCCCCTCGCAGGTCACCGTGTCCGGGCGCGTGTCTGGATTGCTCACCCGCCCATTGTGGCCCCGCGGGGCGAACCGGCGGAGTGACCGACGTCGCCCGGTCACCCGCAGGTCTAGATCACGGCCCGAATGGAGGAGCCCAACCGCGCCGCTTTCGATAAGTTCCCCGCGCCCCCGCACCGACCCCGAGGCAGGACCGATGTCGACCACACCGCCCGACGGCCCGTCGTACGAACCGCCGGCACCCGGCCAGCCCCCGACGCCACCGCCCGGCGCGCCCCCGTCAGCGGGGGG
>JAPSKJ010000390.1 GCA_031177735.1 Nocardioides sp. | reverse complement strand
CGCGCCGAGCCGGGACACGTGCGCGAGCAGCTCCCCGCTCCCGCAGCCGACGTCGAGCACCCGCGTGCCGGGACCGACGCCGGCGTGCTCGAGCAGGTGCGGCCACGCCGGGCTCGCGAAGGAGCCCCACGAGCGCGACCACTCGTCGGCGACGGCCGACCAGCGCTCGGCGGCGCCACCGTCCACGGTCAGCCGCCCTTGCGCCGCTGCTGGGACGTCCAGTCGCGCATGCGCTGCGGGTAGCCCGTGAAGCGGACGTTGTAGACGGGCACCCCGAGCGAGCGGGCGACGTCGAACGCGGTGCGCTCGTCCGGGACGCGGCGCCGCGTCCACTCCCCCGTGGTCGCGACGAGCAGGACGGTGCTGGGCGTGTGCACGTTCGGCGGCTCGACGTACGCCTCCACGCCGACGCGCGTGCGCACGAAGTCCTCCAGGTGCGCGAGCGTCTCGGCGCGCCCGCCCCGCGGGCCGGCCGCGCCGGTCTCGAGCGGACGGGACCGGCCGAGCAGACGAGCGACGGCTGACCGCAAGGACATGCGGTGAGACTACCGCCGGTGTACGCACCGTCACACGAGAGGTCCGGTGGTTCGGATTGGGGAGAAGGCGTGAAAGTGACAAGATGACAGGCAGCGACCCGCAAGCGGCACCCGGAGAGGTCTTGACGGCACGCGCCGCCACGCCTCTGCACGTCGCCTGATCTACCGACGAAGGAGACCCCACAGGTCATGTCTGAGAACGTGCAGATGCCTGCACTCGGCGAGTCCGTCACCGAGGGCACCGTCACCCGTTGGCTCAAGCAGGTCGGCGACACCGTCGAGGTCGACGAGCCCCTGCTCGAGGTCTCCACCGACAAGGTCGACACCGAGATCCCTTCGCCGGTGGCCGGGGTGCTCGAGCGGATCCTCGTCGAGGAGGACGAGACCGTCGAGGTCGGCGCCGACCTGGCGGTGGTCGGCGACGGCTCCGGCGCGGGTGGCGGCGACGGCACCCCGGCCGCCGAGGAGTCCCAGGCGCCTGCCGAGGAGCCGGCCGAGCCGGCCGAGCCGGCCGAGCCGCAGGAGGCCGCCGCACCGAAGCAGGCCGAGGTCCCGGCCGCCGAGGCGGCGCCCGGGCCGAGCGCGCCCGAGCCGTCGGGCGGCGCCGAGGGCGGCTCCGACGAGGCTGGTTCCGGTTCGGGCGGCTCGACGGGCGGTGGCGAGGGCACCGAGGTGACCCTCCCGGCGCTCGGCGAGTCGGTCACCGAGGGCACGGTCACGCGCTGGCTCAAGCAGGTCGGCGACACCGTCGAGGTCGACGAGCCGCTGCTCGAGGTCTCCACCGACAAGGTCGACACCGAGGTGCCGTCGCCGGTCGCCGGCACGGTGCAGGAGATCCGCGTCGCGGAGGACGAGACCGTCGAGGTCGGTGCCGTGCTCGCGGTCGTCGGCTCGGGCGCGGGTGCTCCCGCGCAGGCCGAGGCCCCTGCCGCCGAGCCCGAGCCCGCCGCCGAGGCGCCCGCCGAGCCCGAGAAGCCGGCCGAGCCGCAGCAGCCCGCCGAGGCTCCGAAGCCCGCTGAGGCCCCGAAGCCCGCCGAGGCCCCGAAGCCCGCGGAGGAGCCCGCCGCGAAGGCCCCGGCACCCGCGGCCGAGAAGCCCGCCGAGAAGACGGCGGCCGCGCCGTCCGGCGGCAAGTCGTCGTACCTCACGCCGCTGGTGCGCAAGCTCGCCGCGGAGAAGGGCGTCGACGTCAGCACCATCCAGGGCACCGGCGTCGGCGGCCGCATCCGCAAGGAGGACGTGCTCGCGGCGGCGGAGAAGGCCGCGCAGGCGACCCAGCCGGCGGCGGCCGCGGCGCCCGCCGCCCCGTCGTCCCCCAAGGCCCCGAGCATCCCCGAGGTCTCGCCGCTGCGCGGCACGACCGAGAAGATGTCGCGGCTGCGCAAGATCGTCGCCGAGCGCATGGTCGAGGCCCTGCACACGCAGGCGCAGCTCACCACGGTGGTCGAGGTCGACGTCACCAAGGTCGCCAGGCTGCGGGCGAAGGCCAAGGAGTCCTTCAAGGCGCGCGAGGGCGCGAACCTGACGTTCCTGCCGTTCTACACGCTCGCGGCCGTCGAGGCGCTCAAGGCGTTCCCGAAGATCAACGCCTCGATCGACCCCGAGAAGGGCGAGATCACCTACCACGGCTCCGAGAACGTCGGCATCGCCGTCGACACCGACCGCGGCCTGGTGGTCCCCGTGATCAAGAACGCCGGCGACCTCAACCTGGCGGGCATCGCCCGCCAGATCGGGGACCTGGCGTCGCGGACCCGGGCCAACAAGATCGGTCCGGACGAGCTCAGCGGCGCGACCTTCACGATCACCAACACCGGCTCGGGCGGCGCGCTGATCGACACGCCGATCGTCCCGGTCGGTCAGGTGGCGATCCTCGGCACGGGCACCATCACCAAGAAGCCCGTGGTCGTGACGCAGCCCGACGGCGAGGAGACCATCGCGATCCGGCAGATGGCCTACCTGTTCCTCTCCTACGACCACCGCCTGGTCGACGGTGCGGACGCGGCACGCTTCCTCACGGCCATGAAGGCCCGCATCGAGGAGGGTGCGTTCGAGTCCGAGGTCGGTCTCTGACCGTCCCGTCGGTGTCACCGAGGGCGTCCCGGCACGGCCGGGGCGCCCTCGGTGCCGTCGGGGGCCGCTCAGGAGACGGCCTGCACGCGCCAGCCGTCCGTCGTCCAGACCAGGGCGAGCGTCGCGGTCCGTGACTCGCCGCCGCCGAGCGCGTAGGTGACGGCCACCTCGGCGCGGTCGGTGGCGGGGCGCGCCACGAGGTCCGTGCCGCGCACGACGACGGCGGTGCCGTCGAGCACCGCACCGTCCTGCGAGATCCGC
>JAPSKJ010000389.1 GCA_031177735.1 Nocardioides sp. | reverse complement strand
GGCGACGACTCGGGCGACGGTGACGATGAGGGCTGACGATGAGGGCTGACGATGACCGGTGACCGCCCCGGCCTGTCGGTCCGCACCCGGATCACGGCGTCGGTGGCGGTGCTGGTCACCGTCGCGCTCGCCTCGGCGGGCTTCCTGGTCTACGCGATCGAGAGCGAGCGGCTCGACGCCCGCAACATCGCCGAGGTCGAGCAGGAGCTGGACGAGTTCGCGATCCTCCAGCAGCGCCAGCAGGCCGACGGCACGCCGTTCACCTCGGTCGAGGAGCTGCTCACAGCCTTCCTGGAGCGCAACGTGCCCGACACCGACGAGCTGCTCGTCGGGTGGATCGACGGCCGCCCGGCCATGCAGTCCCCCGCGGACGAGTTCGTGGGCGACGACCGCTTCCTGGCGGTGGCCGACGACCTCGCCGGCAGTGGCGGCTCCCGCCACCTGCAGACCGAGCTCGGCGACGTGCTGGTGACCGCTCAGCCGGTCATCGAGGGCGACGAGCACGGCGCGCTGGTGGTGGTGACCTACCTCGACCAGGAGCGAGCCGAGCTGCGCTCGACGATGCAGACCTACGCGATCGTCGCCGCGCTCGCGCTGCTGCTCATCGGCGCGCTCGCCTGGTGGCTGGCCGGTCGCCTGCTCGCCCCGCTGCGCACCCTGCGCCAGGCCGCCGACGAGATCGGCGAGACCGACCTCTCGCGCCGCATCGCCGAGACCGGCAACGACGACATCACCGCCCTGACCCGCACCGTCAACGGCATGCTCGACCGCCTGGAGACCGCCTTCCGTGGCCAGCGCCAGTTCCTCGACGACGCCGGTCACGAGCTGCGCACCCCGCTGACGGTGGTCCGCGGCCATCTCGAGCTCATCGACCCCGACGACCCGGCCGAGGTCGTCGCCACCCGCGACCTGGTGCTCGACGAGGTGGACCGGATGGCCCGGCTGGTCGGCGACCTGATCCTGCTCGCCAAGAGCGACCGCCCGGACTTCCTCAGCACCCACGTGGTCGAGGTGGCCGGCCTGACCCACGACGTCCTCGCCAAGGCTCGTGCGCTGGGCCGACGCCGCTGGACCGTCGACGCCAGCGCCGACGTGGAGGTCGTCGCCGACGAGCAGCGACTCACCCAGGCCCTGCTGCAGCTGTGCGACAACGCCGTCAAGCACACCCGGTCCGACGACACGATCGCGATCGGGTCGCAGTACGCCGACGGCGTACTCCGACTGTGGGTGCGCGACACCGGCCCGGGCATCCCCGCCGAGGTGCGCGACCACGTCTTCGAGCGGTTCGCCCGGGGGCCGGTCGCAGCCAGCGACGAAGGCTTCGGCCTGGGCCTCTCGATCGTGCGCGCCATCGCGGCCGCCCACGGCGGGTCGGTGCAGATCGAGGACCCCGAGCCCCCCGGCGCCCTGGTGGCGTTGAGCCTGCCGCTGCACCGCCTGCCGAGCGCCGACACCGAGGAGCTGATCCCATGGCCCGCATCCTGATCGTGGAGGACGAGGCCCGCATCGCCTCGTTCGTCGCCAAGGGCCTGCGCGCCGACGGCCACACCACGACGGTCGTCGGCGACGGGCCGGACGGTCTCGACGAGGCCCTCAGCGGTGGCTTCGACCTGATGGTCCTCGACATCGGCCTGCCCCGGATGGACGGCTTCGAGCTGCTCGACCAGCTCCGCTCGCAGGGCTCCCGGATGCCGGTCATCGTGCTCACCGCACGCGACTCGGTGACCGACACGGTGACCGCGCTGGAGGGCGGTGCCGACGACTACATGGCCAAGCCGTTCCGCTTCGCCGAGCTGCTCGCCCGGGTGCGGCTGCGACTGCGCCAGCACTCCGCCGGCACCCCGCTCGACGACGCGCTGGAAGCGGCGGGCGTCCGGCTCGACCTGCGCACCCGCCGGGCCACCGTGGGCGGGCGCGACGTGGACCTGTCGGCGCGCGAGTTCGCGCTGGCCGAGATCTTCATGCGCAACCGCGGCAACGTGCTGTCCCGGGAGCAGCTGCTCGACCAGGTGTGGGGGTTCGACTTCGACCCCGGGTCCAACGTGGTCGACGTCTACGTGGGCTACCTGCGCCGCAAGCTGGGTGCCGACACCGTGGAAACCGTCCGCGGCATGGGCTACCGGTTCCGCGGCTGAGGGGTTGTGACGACCGCCCCGCTCAGCGAGGGGTCCAGCGCGTCACAACCTCTCGCCGACCCGGAGCGTCAGCGGGCGCGCAGCGTGCCGCCGAGCCGCGCCCGTGGCTGCCGCTCGAGCACCGGCCCGAGCCGCTCGGCGACCTCGTGCGGCAGCGGACGCGCGCGGGGATCGGGATCGAGCGTCGTCAGCAACACCTCGACCACCTCACGCGGCACGTGCGGCGGGAACTCGTACGGCGGGTCGACCAGCTGTGGGTAGCGCGCCCGCCTGTCATCGGCGTGGCGCTCGCCCGCGTCGAAGGGCTGGTAACCGGTCACCGCGTGGTAGACCGTCGCCCCCAGCCCCCAGACGTCGCTGGCGAAGCCGGGCTCGCCCCGCTCCCCCGGCAGGCACTGCTCGGGGGCCATGTAGGCGTCGGTGCCGATCTCCTCGCGCAGCACCGCCGCCTCGGTGACCGGCCGGGCCACCGAGAGGTCGATGAGGCGGGCCGGAGAGCCCATGATCACGTTGCTCGGCTTGATGTCCAGGTGCGTCCAGCCCACATGGCGCAGGTAGTGCAGCACGCTGGCCAGATCGATCGCCAGGGCGACGTACTGCTGCTCGGGCAGGGGCCCCTGCTTGCGGATGAGCGTGGACAGGCGCGGCCCCTCCACGTGCTCGAGCACCAGGTGCGGGCGCTCTGCGTCGAGGTCGTGCCGCAGCCCGCGGGCCACGCCGGGGTGGTTGACCGCAGCGAGGGCAGCCGCCTCGCGCGC
>JAPSKJ010000388.1 GCA_031177735.1 Nocardioides sp. | reverse complement strand
GCGCCGGGTCTCGGCATCGGCGGTGCGGGTGTCCATCGCCTTGGGGCGGGCGAAGAGGTTCTCGACGTTGTACGACGCGAGGCGCATCGCCCCTGTCTACCGGCTGCCGGGGCCGGCTGGATGAACGCGACGTGACGGATGCTGCAGCACCGGCCGAGCGTCGCGCGACACGCACCTGCGGTCTGCTCCGGCGACACCGGCTGGACACCACGCTGCAGCATCCTGCGTGCCGTGGAGCGCTCCGACCTGGTCATGCTGCTCGCCCTGGTCGCGGCCTTCCTCTTCGCACTCTCCGCCTACGTCCAGCAGCGGGCCAGCCGTCGGCTCCCCGGCGATGCTGCTGGTCACGCCGCCGGCTCGGCGGGCCGCGGGCTCGGCGCGTCGGTCGCGCTCACCGTCCGGCTGGTGCGCAGCCCGGCGTGGCTGCTCGGATGGGTGGTCAACCTCGGCGGCTTCCTGGTGCAGGCGGCGGCGCTGCGGCTCGGGTCGGTCGCCATGGTGCAGCCGCTGATGCCCGCTCAGCTGCTCTTCGCGATGCCGCTGGCGGCCTGGCAGGCGCGCCGCTGGCCGACCACGCTGGACTGGTTCTCGGCGCTCGCCATCGCCGCAGGCGTGGGGGTGCTGCTGGTCCACGACGGTGCCGCGCCCCTCGCCGGTGGAGCCGACCGCAGCCGGATCGGGCTGGTCGCGGTCGCGGCGGCGGTGGCCGTCCTGGCGCTGGTGACCACTGCCCGGGGGCGGTCGCCGCGGTGGGCCGCGGTCTCCATCGCCTGCGCGGCAGGGGCCTGCTTCGCGATGAGCGCCGTCTTCATGAAGCTCTCCGCCGACCGGCTCTTCGAGGACGGGATGCGGGCGCTGGTGACCGACTGGCCGGCGTACTGCCTGGTCGTGACCACCTCTCTGGGGCTGGTGCTCGGCCAGGCCGCCTTCGCGGCGGGGCCGCTGCCGTGGGCGGTGGCGGCGATGAACATCGTCAACCCGGCGGTGGGCTACGCCGTCGGGGTGGTGGCGTTCCACGCCGACCCGGTCGACGACGCGGCGGCGTGGCGGGTGGTCGCGCTCGCCGCTGCGCTGCTGGTCGCCGGCGTGATCGGCCTGGTCACCTCGTCGTCGCGGCACCACTGGGCGGTCCCGCACGACGTCCCGCAGCGTGCCGGGGTGTGACCGGTCGGGGGCTTGCACGACGTTCGACGGCGGGAAACGTCGAGTTCACGGACCCGTGGTCCTGGCGGCATACCTTCCGGCCGTGCTCACTCGCGGACTCCTCGGCAGCGTGCTGGTCCTCCTGGGTGGGCTCGTGGTGGCGGTGCTGCCGCGCTCCACGCCGATCCTCGAGCACGACGGCCTGGTCGCGCTGCGCAGCGCTCAGGCCGGCCGCATGCTCGGCCTCGCGGTGGTGCTCCTCGGGCTCGGCCTGCTGGCCCACGCGTGGTTGCACCTGTGCCGTGAGGTGACCCGCAGCGGCGGCGACAACGCCGAGTCGCTCGCCCTGGTCCGCTTCGCCACGGCGGTGTGGGCCGCGCCGCTGGTGCTCGCGCCGCCGCTGTTCTCCCGCGACGGCTGGTCCTACGCCGCGCAGGGAGCCATGGCGGCCGCCGGGATCTCGCCCTACTCCCACGGCCCGGCCGTCCTGCACGGCCCGATCCTGCAGGCCGTCGACCCGATGTGGCGGCACACCGAGGCGCCCTACGGCCCGCTCCCGATCACCTGGGGGATGGCGCTGGCCGAGCACACCTGGAACCCCCTCATGCTGGCCATCGGCCACCGCCTGCTCGCGCTCGTCGGGCTGGTCATGCTGGCCTGGGCCGTGCCGCGGCTGGCCGCCTGGGGCCGGGTCAACCCCGCCCTGGCCACCGGCCTGGTGATCGCCTCTCCTCTGATGATGACCAACGGCGTCGGCGGTCTCCACAACGACCTGCTCATGGTCGGGCTGATGGCGGTCGCGCTGGTCGTCGCCGCCGAGCGCGGGTGGGTCTGGGGCGCGGTGGTCGGCGGGCTCGCCGCCGCCGTCAAGCTCCCCGGCGGCACCGTCTGCATCGCCGTCGCCCTGCTCAGCCTGGCGGCCGGCGCCCCCCTCCTCGAGCGAGTACGCCGCCTGGCAGCCGTCGGCGCGGTCTCGCTGGCCGTGCTGTTCGGGCTCGGCGTGGTCACCGGCCTGGGCAGCGGCTGGCTGCACGCGCTGACGGTGCCCGGCACGGTCAACACCCCGCTGTCCCTGCCCACCGTCTTCGGCGGCATCCTCGACTGGCTCGCCTCGCTGGTGGGCCTGGGCACCGAGCCGGCGACGTTCCTCTCCTTGGTGCGCACGCTGGCCACCACCGCCTCGCTCGCGATCGCGACGTGGATCGCGCTGCGGTGGCCCACCGGCGACCGGGTCCGCGCGCTGTCCTCGGTCGCCGCGGTCACCGGCGCGCTGGTGGCACTCAGCCCGGTGGTGCACCTGTGGTACCTGCTCTGGCCGGTGCCCTTCCTCGCCGCCATGCCGCTGCGCCGGCCCGCCCTGAGCGCGGTGGTGATCGTCTCGGTCATCGTCGGGCTGGTCTCGCCGCTCGACCCGTCCCTGCACGGGGCCTACCTGGCGATCGTGTTCGCCTGCCTGATCATCGCCGGGCTGGTCGGGGTGCTGCTGCTCACGCCGACGGCGCGGCACCGCGTGGAGCGCATCGTGTCGGCGCCGTGGCTGCCGGACGGGCCGACGCCGGGGCGGCGGCAGACCGACTGGGAGCTGGTCGCGCGCTACCGCAGCGAGCACTCCGTGCCGGCCCGGGTCACCTGAGCCCAGCAGCGGGCGGTCCTCCGCGGGGCGCTCCTGGCCACCAATGGGTGCGCGTGCGACTGGTGTGGCGGTCAGGTCGCCTCCCGAGTCCCATCCGACACATTCGGTGGGCGCAGC
>JAPSKJ010000387.1 GCA_031177735.1 Nocardioides sp. | reverse complement strand
CATTGTGAGGTAGCCACAACAGACAGGCAGGTGGTCGATGCAGGCCCCGCAGCACCCCGACTTCCGACCCGGGCGGACCCGCTCGGGCGACTCGCGCCGCGCCGACCGCGCCCAGCTGGACGCGGCACCGGTCTCGCTGCGCCGCATCGGGCGCCTGTTCACCCCTCACCGCGGCGGACTCGTCGTCGTGGTCGCCCTGATCATCGTCAGCTCCACGATCGGACTGGCCCAGCCGTTCCTCGTCCGGCACGTCATCGACGAGGCGCTCCCCCGCCAGGACGTCGACCTGTTGGTGTGGTGTGTGCTCGGCATGGTCGGCGTCGCGGTCGCGGCGGCCGGCATCGGTGTCCTCCAGACGCTGCTCTCCACCCGGATCGGCCAGCAGGTCATGCACCGGTTGCGCAGCGACCTGTTCGCGCACCTGCAGCGCCAATCGGTCGACTTCTTCACCCGCACCCGAGGCGGCGAGGTGCAGTCGCGCATGGTCAACGACATCGGCGCCATGCAGGGCGTGGTGACCGGCACCGCGACCAGCATCGCCGCCAACGTCACCGTCGTGGTCGGCACCGCCGTGGCCATGGTCGCCCTCGACTGGCGGCTGGCCCTGATCTCGCTGGTCGTCCTGCCCCCGGCCGTCACGCTCACCCGGCAGGTGGCCCGGATGCGCCACGCCGTGACCGGCGCCCGCCAGCGCAAGCTGGCCGAGCTGCACGGCCAGGTCGAGGAGGGTCTCAGTGTCTCCGGGGTGCTGCTCGCCAAGACGCTGGGCGCTGCCCCGGCGCTGTCGCGGCGCTTCGAGGAGACCAGCGCCGCGCTGATCGACCTCGAGACGCGCGCCCAGCTCGCCGGTCGCTGGCGGATGGCGACGATGCAGGTCGTCTTCGCGGCCGTCCCCGCGGCCCTCTACCTGGCCGCCGGCCTGCCGGCCACCTCCTCCGGCATGACCATCGGCACCCTGGTCGCCTTCGTCGCGCTCCAGGGATCGCTGTTCCGCCCGCTGATGGGGCTGCTCAACGTCGGCGTCGACATCACCGCCAGCCTCGCGCTGTTCAGCCGCATCTTCGAGTACCTCGACCTCCCCGTCGAGATCAGCGACCCGCCCGCGCCGCGGCGTCTCGGCGAGGTCCGCGGCGAGGTGCGCTTCTCCCACGTGGGTTTCGGGTACGACGACACTCCGGTGCTCCACGACATCGACCTCGTCGTGCCGCCCGGGTCGACGCTGGCGCTGGTCGGCGCGACCGGCTCCGGGAAGAGCACGCTGGCCAGCCTCGTGGCGCGGCTGCGCGATCCCGACAGCGGCGCCGTGCTCCTCGACGGCGTCGACCTGCGTGAGCTGTCGCTGGGCGAGCTGGCCTCGGCCGTGGGAGTGGTCACCCAGGAGACCTACCTGTTGCACGCCAGCGTGCGCGACAACCTGCGCCACGCCAAGCCGGACGCCACCGACGCCGAGATCGAGGCGGCCGCGCGGGCCGCCCGGGTGCACGACCTGATCGCGTCCCTGCCCGACGGCTACGACACATTGGTCGGCTCGCGGGGCTACCGCTTCTCCGGCGGCGAGCAGCAGCGGCTGGCGATCGCCCGCACGCTGCTGCGCGACCCACGCGTGCTGGTGCTCGACGAGGCGACCAGCGCGCTGGACAACACCACCGAGCGGCAGGTGCAGGCCGCCCTCGACACGCTGTCGGCGGGGCGCACCACGATCACCATCGCGCACCGGCTCTCGACCGTCCGGGGCGCCGACCAGATCGCCGTCCTCGACGCCGGGCGGGTGGTCGAGCTCGGCACCCACGAGGAGCTGCTCCTGGACGGGGGACGCTATGCCGACCTCGTCCGTGGCGGCCTGGCGACGACAGCTGCCTGACCCGGCTCTGCGGCGAGCCGGCGAGCTCACTGGTGCTCGAGCGACCTCACGAACGCGCCGAACCCTGGCAGGGTGAAGCGCACCAGCCCGTGACCCACCGGCTCGATCACGCCCTTCTCGATCAGCCGCTCGCGCGGGACGCTGATCGCTCGCGACTCCCGGCCCATCCCTCGCGCGATGTCGGCGCGGGTCACGTTGTCGTGGCCGGTGGCCGCCATGGCGGCGAGGAAGGCCCGCTCGGTCGGCGTGGCCGCACCCCAGCGCGCGCGGTGCATGGCGAGCAGCTGGTCGGCCGCCCCCGGGATGCCGCGCCGCACGTCCGCCAGGTCGATCCGGCGTCCCCGCTCCGGGCGTGCGGCGTCCCACGTGGTGCTGCCGATCAGCTGGAGCAGATAGGGGTGGCCACGCGCCTCCTCCAGCACGGCGTCGAGCGCTCCGTCGGTCCAGCCCACGCCCTCCACCTCGGCTGGGCCGGTGAGCACGGAGCGGGCGTCGGGATCGTCGAGCAGGTCGAGGGAGACGAAAGCGCTGCGCTCGCCGAACGTCGCGGCGCGGGTCAGCGCCTCCGGAGTGACCGGCAGCCCGGCCGCGACCACCGCGAGCGGATTGGCGCCACGGTCACCGTCGAGGTTCTGGAGGGTGTTGAGGAGCACCGACATGTCGTCGGCCGAGGCGGCGTGGAGCTCGTCGAGGAAGAGCAGCAGGCCCGCACCACCGCGCCGGCGCACCAGCGTGGCGGTGTCGTGCAGCAGTGCCTCGAGCGCCCCGATCGGCGCCAGCCCCGGCCGCTCGGCCTTCTCGGCGCTCAGGTCGACCCCGGCCTGCACCTTCGCGCCCGGCAGGCCGACCTCGACGGTGACGGTGCGCAGGCGCCGGCGCCACGCCGTGCCGGCACCGCCCCGGGGCAGCACGTCGGCACGCTCCAGCGCGGTCTGGATGCTCAGCACCAACTCGGGCAGCACCGGCCGCTCACGGGAGCAGGCCACCCACGCGGACACGAAGCCGAGCTCGTCGGCCGTGCGCTGGGCAGCCCG
>JAPSKJ010000386.1 GCA_031177735.1 Nocardioides sp. | reverse complement strand
GGCTGGTCGATGCCGTCCCGCACGAGACGGTGCACGCGGTTGGCCTGGCCGAGGGCCAGCAGCAGGTCTGCGCGGCACCGGTCCACGATGCTGCGGGCGACCGGGTCGTGGCGCAGCACCTCTCCGTGCGCCCCGGCGATCGTGTGCAACCGGTTCAGGGCCTGGATCGGTTTGCCGAAGTCGACCGCCTGACGGGCGTCGACCAGCAGAAGCGGCAGCCAGAGCTCGGTCGCCTCGGCGTGGTCAAGCACCCGGGCGAGGGCCCGGTCCGCCGCGTCGGTGTCGAGCCGGTCCGCCGCCAGGCAGGCGCTCGCCAGCTCGGTGGGGACAGCGAGCAGGTCCCGCAGCCACGCGGTGGCGGTCACGAGCGGCTCCGCCGCCGAGAGCCATCGCCCAGTCTCCCTCCCCGAACCGGTGATCGCGTGCAGCAGGGCCAGGTGCGCCGCTGCGGCCGCTCCGAAGGGGCCCTTCGGTCGGAGCTCGTAGGCCCGCATGAGGCTCTGCTGGGCCCGCACCACGTCCGCGCCGAGGAACTCGGTGACCCCGCGCTCGAGGTGGACCCATCCGGCGCGGACCGTCTCCGCGCGGTCCTGGCCCTCCTCCCCAGCCAGGTCCGGCGAGGCCGTGCAGAGGCGGGCAGCAAGGTCCAACAACCGGTTCGCGTCGTCCCGCCTGCCTTCGGCGCGGCGGTGGAGCGCCGCGGTCAGCAAGATGTCGAACCGCTCGCCGGGATCGGACACTCGCTCGAGCGCCCGCAGCTGCGAGCTGCCCGTCTGGAGGTAGCTGCGTCGCACCCAGCTCTCCGACGGCGGCTCACCGTCGAGCGCCCTGGCCACGGCGCGGGGGAGCCGCAACGTCGGGACCGCCTCCACGGCGTGGTCGGGCACGTCTCGGTACGCCGCCCGGAAGCCGAGTGGCTGCGCGATGGCCAGCCACCAGCGCTCCACCGACCAGAGCTCGGCGAGCAAGGACCAGTCGGCGCCGGCCCGAGCGTGCTGGAGGAGGGCCGCGGTGTCTCGAGAATCGGTGTGGGCCGCCTCCTGCGCCAGCGCCCGATGGCAGGCAGAGGCGAGGTCGGATTGCACGGCCTGGAGGTGCTCGATCAGCTGTCGGCGTACCAGCATCGGGAACCGCCACACCGAGCCCTGCTCCGGGCGCGGGAACCGGATGAGAAGTCCCGCGCGCTCCAGCGTCGTCAGCACGCTGTCTCCGGTGTGCCGCTCGTCGGCGAGCGAAGGCGCGACCCGGAGCAGCATGTCTGCCCGCGACGCCGTGAGCTCCTCCGGCACGGCCATCCGCATGGCGACGTCGAGTCCGGCGGTCCCTTCGACCTGCGCACGGACGTGCGTGTGGAAGTAGGAGTCGACGGCGTCGAGGGCGAAGTCGCGGGCGCCGACCGGGGTCGCATCGAGGATGAGGCGCAGTGGATGCAGCCACCCCCCGACGAGGGAGTGGAGGCGGCGTGCCTGTGCGGGCGGAAGGTCGTGGCCCCAGGCGTCGGCGTAGACGACCAGCTCCTCGGCGGTCACCCGCAGGTCGCCGCCGCCGAGCGCGTGCACCTCCACCCGGTGTTCCGCCGCCGCGGCACGGAAGGCGGTGGCCCGGTGCGCGATGGCGACCAGGTGGAGGTTCGGCCAGCGCACCACCAGGTCGAGCAACCGGCGCGCCTCCTCGAGCGTGACCGCGTCGGCGTCGTCGAGCGCGACGAGGGTGGTGCGGTCGCCAAGTCGGCCGAGCGCAAGATCGGCGTCGGCGGCGCCGGCGGGGAGGCCCGCGTGACCGTCCGACGCCGCGGTGCGGAGCAGGTGGTTCGTCACCACGTCGAGCAGCTCGCGCCCGCGGGCCCGCTCCGCCTCGGCGTTGACCCACGCTGCTGCGTCGCCCCGTGCGCTGCGGTGGCGCACCCACTCGGCGACCACCGTCGTGCGACCGAGGCCATGCAGTCCCTCGACGACGGTGAGCGGTGCCAGTCGGTCGAGCCGATGCAGCAGTCGGTCGCGCACGACCACCCGACCGGCGGGCCGGGGAAGCTCGGGGACCCGGCGGTCAGCGCGCACGAAGGCCTTCAAGGACCGATGAGGTCGCGCCCCGAAACACGGCCGTCACGATCGAGTCTCCTCTTCTCCCGAGCGAGAGGTCGGCACCCGTCCCTGCGCTACCGAGCCACCGAGGTGAGGGTCGCGCAGGGTCAAGGGATGCGCCCAGTCAGGCGTGAGCGTAGCGGGCGCGTTCTTCGGCCAGTCATGAGGTGACCGGCGGACCAATTGCGGACCAATTGCGTCTGATGTGACGGGTGTGCGGTCTCGGCTGCTGCGAATGTACGCCCCGGGTGAGCGGTGGTGCCGGTCGCGCTGACGCGCGCTCGTGGGCTCGCCCGCTCGGGACGACGAGGAGAACACCGTGAACCAGTCTGCTCCCTTCGGGGACGACCGCCGGCGACGCGCGCGCGGGGGCTCGCGCCTGCGCCGACGGTCCTTCCACGAGCGGACGCTCGTGCGCCGCAACACGCGCGTGCGCGCGTCCGTGACGTGGGCCGCGGTGCTCTCCCTGGTCGCCAGCCTGCTGGCCGTTCTTGTCGTCACGCCGAGCACGGCGACAGCGGGGTCGACCCTCGAGCCGTCGGCACAGCCGACTTCCGCGGCGACGAGGTCGACACCTGGCAGCACGATGACAGACGGGGCCGCGCCCGAGCCGGCGGCCACCCCGGAGACGGTGTCCCCGACGGACCAGGACGACACCGCGCCGTCCACCGCCGCGACCACCACGGGCGAGCCCGATCGATCGGCTGCCGACTCCTCCGACTCGCGCGCCGAGTCCCCGCAGGCCGAAGCATCCGAGGTCCCCGTCACGACGGACGAGCCGCCGGTCACCGCCCTTGCGTCATCGCCGTCCATG
>JAPSKJ010000385.1 GCA_031177735.1 Nocardioides sp. | reverse complement strand
CACACTCGTCGAGGAGCCGCACGTCGACCCAGTCACCGGCGTGCAGCAGCACGTCGGCATTCTCGAGCGCATCCCACACGGCGGCGGGCATCTCCCGCGCCCGCTTGGGCACGTGCGTGTCCGCCACGATCAACAGCCGCGTCGCCATGACCCAGCGGTGCTCGGCGGAGCGCATCTCCACACCTGGGCCGTGCCAGGCGACCTGACCCTCCGACCGCTGATCGGTCAGGAAGCGGCTGACCGTGGCCGGCGCGAAGGATGCTGAAGTCGGAGAAGTCAGCATCACTCGGAGCCGCAATGGCCCACCTCGGGAGCAACTGACATCGTCGCCGCGTTGGCTGCCGTTGATGCTGAGCGGGTCACGCCTAGCCTGGGTGGATGACGACTGTGTCTTTTCAGAGTCCCCAGGGTCGGTGCCCGCAGTGACCGGCGATCGGGCCCGTGATCGGGACGATTCTGGTCGGCCACGGCAGGCACGCCCTCGAGATGCTCTTGGACGTGTCCTGCCCTATGGGGCCGCCGGCGTCGAGCCGGTTCCGGAAGAAGCGCTGCCGCCGGTGGAGACGGTCCGCGTGGCCCTGAGCCTGGTGAAGGAAGGCCGGCCGTTCGCTGCGCACGAGGTTCTCGAGGCCCGCTGGAAGGCCGGCCCGGACGAAGAGCGCGGTCTGTGGCAGGGGCTCGCGCAGGTCTGTGTCGGCTTGACGCATGCCGCCCGCGGTAACAGCGTCGGAGCTGCCCGACTGCTTGAGCGAGGTGCGGCCCGAGTCGAGGAGTACGAGGCCGGCAACGGTCCGGCGTACGGGCTCGACCTGGCCGCGGTCATCGCATGTGCGCGTGAGCAGGCAGCCGCGGAACTCTGAGACACCCGGGTCGCTCACGCGCCGCCTACGGTGTGCCCATGGCAGCGCGTCACTTGTTTCATCATCTCGGCGTTTTCGCCAGTGACTTCTCCGCTAGCGAATCCTTCTACACGAAGGCGTTAGCCGCCTTGGGCATCGAGGCGGGCTATCGGACCGAGACCATCGCCGAGTACTGGATCCCCGGACAGAACACTCCGAGTCTGTCGCTGGAAACCGCGGAGGCACGCGCTGACGCCACCCGAGGCCTTCACATCGCCTTCGAAGCGACTGGCCGAGGCGCGGTCGATGCCTTCTTCGCGGCTGCGATCGACGCTGGTGGAACTCCCCGCCACGAGCCACGGTACTGGCCCGACTACGGTGCGTACGCTGCCTTCGTCAGCGACCCCGACGGGAACAATGTCGAGGCTTTGGTGAAAGAGCCTGACGAGTCCTGAGGAGTTCCCTCGCGCACGCTCGTCGGCATGAGTGCGGTTGCGACCTCGCGGTCTCGTGCTGACTTCCTCCGGCCCACGGACCTCGACACCCGGTGGCACACGCCTCCCGGTGCGCGCCATACGCACCACGGCCGTCCCGGAGAGCACGCTGCACTTCTCCCGGGCTCGGACGCGTCCAGCCACTCAACGCCACCTCACGTCGGACGAACCGGCCGCTGGCATCAGTGACCCTCACTTGCCTCGGTTGAGGAGGTCCCGCTCGCCGTTGGGACCGTCCGGAAGCCCGTGCGCGTACTGGCTCAGGTCCGAGCTCACCCTCCTCAACGGCGGCGACGACCATCGGGCGCGTCACAGGCGCAGGTCGACACCTGCGGAGCTGCAGTGGCCGACGTTGGCGAGGACGGCGTCGATGACGGCGTCCCTCGACGACTGCGCCGGCTCGCGGCCGGACGCGGCGGCGCTGGCGTGATCGATAGCGAGGAGGCTGAGCGCTGCGAAGAGGCCGTGGACCTGGTCCGGGTCGATCGCCTCGGTTCCTTCCCGGGCCTGCTCGGAGCGCAGGTAGATGTCCTCGTAGGCGTTGGGGTCATCGCCCCCGATGGCGGCGTACTCGGCGATGAGTGAGTTGAAGGTCGCGCAGGCATCCGCGACGTCGGAGATGGCGCCCGTGGACGTGTCGGAAGGGGCCTCAGGGGGAGGTCCCGACGGCACGTCCGAGGGGGCGGAGCCAGGGGCCGCAGACGCGGAGGGCGCAGTGGAGCGGGCGTGGTCCGCCGCTGGGTCGGAGGAGCATCCGACCAGTGCGACCACTCCGACGGCGGCTGCGAGGGCGAGCGTGGTTCTCAAGGTGGTGTGTCCTGTCCGTTGGTGGATGGGGAAGCGTCGTGTCGTGGCGGCCCACGAGGGCGGCG
This sequence comes from Nocardioides sp., assembly GCA_031177735.1. GTDB lineage: Bacteria > Actinomycetota > Actinomycetes > Propionibacteriales > Nocardioidaceae > Nocardioides. Next base: position 701 of record JAPSKJ010000385.1, on the reverse strand, counting down.
CGAGCCTCGGGCGCGTCGGGCTGGTCGTGCTCAGGGCAGCAACGGCCCGAACATGGCCAACCCCGCCACCCCGAAAGCCACCAGGATGAGCCCGGCGGAGAGCCGCCCGCGGGCGGCGGGGGAGCTGCGCAGCGCGGACTCGGCAGGGTTCTCGGGGTTGTAGACCACCCCGATCTGCGCGCCGACGAGGTGCTGTTCCGGTCCGAAGACGTCGCCCCGGCCCGGACGCCGGGTCCCGGTCGCGTCGTCGAACTCGTAGGCCGGCGCGAAGCGATGCCGCCCGCCGGCGACTCCATCCGGCCCGTGAAGGACGCCGGTGACCGTTGCGGTGGCGGCCGTCCAGCCGTGCCGTGCCCGGCGTCGGCCGAGGGATGTCGACAGCGACCAGACCACCACCAGCACGCCGGACAGAAGGATGACGGCGGGGATGGCCAGCAAGACCAACCTGACGTCGACCCTCATTCTGGGAAGATTCCGATGAAGAAGTAGAACGCCACCGCGACAGCTACCAGAAATGGGATCGCGCAGCCCAAGGTATGGCGGGTCCGGGCTGACTGGTGGAACGATTGGCCCGGGTCCGCCGGGTTGTAGGCCACTTCGATGGTTGATCCCGGTTCGGGTATTCCTGCTCTGGGAATCTCCGACTGACCCCGAAATAGCGTTCCGTGCGGGTCGACGAATTGATACGCAGGAAAGTAGCG
>JAPSKJ010000384.1 GCA_031177735.1 Nocardioides sp. | reverse complement strand
GGCGCGGTGCTCGGCACCGGCGTCATCTCGCTGCCCGCCCTCGCCGCAGCGGAGGCGGGGCCGGCCTCGCTCGTGGCGTGGGCGGTGATGCTGGTGATCTCGGTGCCGCTCGCGGCCACCTTCGCCGCCCTCGGGGCCCGGCACCCCGACGGCGGTGGCGTGTCCACCTACGTGCGGCTCGCCTTCGGCGACCGCGCCTCGACGATGCTCGGCTGGGCCTTCTACCTCACGATCCCCGTCGGCGCGCCGGTCGCATCCGGTTTCGCCGGGGCGTACGTCGCCGACGCGGTCGGCGGCGGTCACGGCACCGCCCTGGCGACGACTGCGGGGCTCGTGGTGGTGGTGGTCGCCATGAACTGGATGGGGATCCACGTCTCGGCCCGGGTCCAGCTGGGGATCGCCGGTGTGATCGCCGTACTCCTGCTCCTGGCGATCGTGGTCTCCCTCCCCCACGCGTCCCTCGACCGCCTCACCCCGTTCGCTCCGTTCGGCTGGGGTGCGGTCGGCTCGGCCGCGGCGATGCTGGTGTGGGCCTTCGCGGGGTGGGAGGTGATCAGCTCGCTGTCCGGCGAGTACCGCGACCCTGTGCGCGACATCGCCCGCGCCACCGTCATCACGCTGGCCGTCGTCGCCGTCCTCTACCTCGGGATCGCCTTCGTCACCGTGGCTGCGCTGGGCCCGGCGGCCGGGCCGGCGCCCCTCTCCGACCTGCTCGTGCTCGGCTTCGGGCAGGGCGCCCGACCGGTGATGACCGTGGTGGCCGTGTTGCTGACCGTCGGCACGATGAACGCCTACTTCGCCGGCACGGCGCGGCTCGGCGCAGCGCTCGCCCGTGACGGCTCCCTCCCGGCCTGGCTCGCGCACGGCACGGTCGCGGGCCAGACCCCGCGCCGTTCGCTGCTGCTCACCGGTGTGCTCGCGCTGACCACCGTGGCCGCGCTGGCGGCCACCGGCCGGCCGACGGACACCACGCTGCTGCTGACGACCGGCACCTTCACGCTCGTCTACCTGCTCGGGACGGCTGCGGCGGTCCGGCTGCTGACCGGAGCGGGACGGGCGTGCGCGGTCGTCTCGCTCGCCGCCTCGGGCGCGCTCGTGCTGCTCACCGGCCTGCCGGTGCTGCTGCCGCTCGCCCTGGCGGCCGCGGGCCTGGTGTGGAGCCTGACCCGTCCGCGAGCAGACGCCCCAGCACCTGCAGTCCCGGTCGGATCGACTCGGTGACCGCGGCGCCGTAGCCGAAGACCAGACCGGGGCGGTGCGGCGCGACGGTGTACGCCGCCAGCGGCTCCACACCGATCCCGTGGTCGCGGGCGCGGGAGGCGATCTCGTCGCCCGCCCACGGCGGCGCGCCGTCGGGCAGGAACGCGGCCAGGTGGAGCCCGGCGGAGGACGGCACCACCTCGAGCGGCAGCTCGGACAGTCCCGCGCGCAGGAGGTCGCGGCGGGCGGCGTACACCTTGGCGGCCTTGCGGACGTGGCGTGCCAGCAGGCCCTCCTCCAGGAACCGGGCGAGCGCGGCCTGCACGTGAAGGGGGCCGTAGCCGTCGTCGAGCTGGCGCGCCGCGAGCAGGGCGTCGCGCAGGGACGGCGGCGTGATGAGGTAGCCGGTGCGCAGCGACGGGATGAGCGACTTGGAGAAGGTGCCGACGTAGAGCACCCGACCTGCCTCGTCCAGGCCGTGCAGCGTCTCGAGAGGGCGGGCGCTGAACCGGAACTCGCTGTCGTAGTCGTCCTCGATCACCGCGGCGCCGTGCCGGGCGGCGTGGTCGAGGAGGTCGCGGCGGCGGGGCAGCGACAGTGCGACACCGAGCGGGAACTGGTGCGACGGCGTCGTGTAGATGATCCGCGCGTCGGTGGGCACCGCGCTGACCACCAGCCCGTGCTCGTCGACCGGGACCGGCACGACGCGGGCGCCGTAGGAGGCGAAGAGGTCGCGCACGAACGGCGCCCCGGGATCCTCGACGGCCACCACGTCACCCGGCTCGACCAGCACGCGGGCGGCCAGGTTGATCGCGTGCTGCGCGCCGCTGGTGACCACGACGTCGTCGGCGCCGGCCCGGACGCCGCGTGAGTACCCGACGGCGCGGGCGATGGCCTCGCGCAACCGCGGCAGTCCTCCGGGTGGGGCGTACGCACCGGGGTTGTGCTCGCGGTGGCGCGACTCGGCGGCGAGCAGCCGGCGCCAGGTGTCGAACGGGAAGAGCCCCGCGTCGGGGATGCCGACGCGGAAGTCGTACGCCGGTGTCGGCTCCTCCCCGCTCACCGGGTGGGCGCCCCAGACCCAGCTGCGGCGCGGCAGCAGCGCGCCCTCGGCGCGTGCGCGGGGCTCAGGTGCGACCGCGGTGACGAACGTGCCGGCGCCGACGCGTGCCTCGAGGAACCCCTCGGCGACCAGGCGCTCGTAGACGCCGGCCACGGTGCTGCGGGCCACCCTCACGTCGGAGGCCAGCACCCGGCTGGCGGGCAGCCGGTCGCCGGGGCCCAGGCGGCCGTCTCGGATCGCGTCGCGCAGGGCGCGGTAGAGGGCCGCGCTGCGGTCGCCCCGGTCGGAGAGGTCGACGGTCAGGTCCACAGGCACAGACTGCCGTAGCCGACTGCGGTCGGGGGCATGCCTGGACCGGTGCGATGCGTCCAGGTCGCGACGGGCTGCTTCACTCCAGGACGTCGGTGGCCCCGAGGTGCTCGAGGCTGCTGCGGATCTCGGCGTGGCGCAGGAGGAAGGCACGTTCGTCGAGGCGCTTGCGGCGCAGCCAGCCGGTGACCTCGTCGTTGCACTTGCTCGTGTTGCACGACCGGCAGGCCGGCACCACGTTGGCGAGGGTGTAGCGCCCGCCCCGGGAGATGGGCAGCACGCAGTCGCGCTGGAGCGGCACGCCGGCGGCGCCGCAGTAGGCGCAGCCCCGCCACGCCTCCTGCAGCGCC
>JAPSKJ010000383.1 GCA_031177735.1 Nocardioides sp. | reverse complement strand
TGGAGGCGGGCGAGGCCCTCGCGCCGGTCGGCCGCGGCGCGCTGGAGCGCGAGCACACGGCGGTCCTCCTCGGCGGCGGCCTCCTCAGCGGCCCTCCGGGCGGTGATCGCGCTCTCGAGGGCGGCGCGGTGGGCGTCGACCTCGGCGTCGATCTCGGCCTCGGCGGCTCGGGCACGCTCGGCCTCGGCCTCGAGCTGCTCGGGGTCGCGGCCTCCGGTGCTCTCGACGTCGCGGGTGGCGCTGGCGTTGCGGACCCGCTCGGCGGCCAGCGACTGGGTGCCGCGCAGGCGCTCGCGCAGGCCGCTGAGCGCGAACCAGGTCTCCTGGGCGGCGGCCAGCGCGGGCAGATCGGTGCGGAGGTCGGCCTCGAGGGCGGCCTCGCGCTCGCGTCGCTCGGCGATCGCTGCCTCCAGCTCCTCGCGCCGGGCCAGGAGCACCGACTCGTCGGCCAGCTCCTGCTCCAGGGCGGTGCGGGCGGCGACGAGGTCGTCGGCGAGCAGGCGAGCCTTGGCGTCGCGCACGTCGGCCTGGACGGTGGCGGCCCGGCGCGCGACCTCGGCCTGGCGGCCCAGCGGCTTGAGCTGGCGACGGATCTCGCTGAGCAGATCACTGAGCCGGGTGAGGTTGCCCTCGGTGGAGTCGAGCTTGCGGAGCGCCTTCTCCTTGCGCTTGCGGTGCTTGAGCACCCCGGCGGCCTCCTCGATGAACCCGCGCCGGTCCTCCGGTGTCGCGTGGAGGATGGTGTCGAGCTGCCCCTGGCCGACGATGACGTGCATCTCGCGGCCGATGCCGGAGTCGCTCAGCAGCTCCTGGACGTCGAGCAGGCGGCACGACTGGCCGTTGATGGCGTACTCGGAGCCGCCGTTGCGGAACATCGTGCGCGAGATGGTGACCTCGGCGTACTCGATCGGGAGCGCACCGTCGGCGTTGTCGATGGTGAGGCTGACCTCGGCGCGGCCCAGCGGCGGGCGACCGGAGGTGCCGGCGAAGATGACGTCCTCCATCTTGCCGCCGCGCAGCGACTTGGCGCCCTGCTCGCCCATCACCCAGGCGAGCGCATCGACGACGTTGGACTTGCCCGAGCCGTTGGGACCGACGATGCAGGTGATGCCGGGCTCGAGCTGCAGCGTCGTCGCGGACGCGAAGGACTTGAACCCCTTCAGGGTCAGGCTCTTCAGGTACACGCGGGCTCCCTGGGCGAGTCAGTCGTCGTCTCGTGACTTCGGTCGAGCGGACACGGAGGCCCGATCCTCTCAAACCAGTCGAGCGGCGGGCCGACGCGGGGGAAGCTCAGCGCGACTCACCCTACCGGTCGGCGACGAGCATCTGTGGGACCGCGAACCCGGCCGGTCGGCGTGCGTCAGCCTCCCTGGGTGCGGCCTCCACTGCTCCGGCGATCCAGCACGCCGCGTGCGCGAGCGACGACGGCGCGTCGCAGCCAGGCCCTTCGTGGGGCCGGGCTCCGCTCGGCGGCGCGCAGGCGCCGGCGCAGGCGCTCGTTGCGTGCGCGCAGCTCCTTGAGCCGCCCGCGCAGCTCACGGACCTTGTCGCGGGCCCGGTACTCGTCCTCGAGCCAGTCGGGCAGGTCGGAGGCGAGCTCGGGCTCCGGCACGTCTGCCCCCTCCCCGTCGCGCGGGAGCCGGCGCAGGACAGCGAGGAACTCGACCGTCCCGGGACGCTCCTGGAGCGTCTCGACGTACCACTGGCACAGGCCGAGCGCCCGCAGCTCCTTGATCTGCTCGAGCAGCGACTGCGGGGTGAGGGTCCACACGTGACAGTCGACGTACTGCCCCGCCCGGGCGCGCTCGACCTGAGCCATCGTGTAGCCGAGGTCGTGGATGCGCGCCTCGCGACCGCCGGGCCGCTTGCCCTTCCACAGCGCGCGGGTGTCGACGTTGGCCGCGGTGGAGAAGAAGTCGTAGACCGCACGGACGCTCGGCACGACGTGGCGCTCCTCGTAGGCGGTCAGCACCTGACCGAGCGTCGTCGGCGGGCGGTGCCGGTCGAAGCAGTACCGCCGGTCCGGTACGGCGAGCAGCAGCCGTGCACCGTCGGCCGTCAGCTGGGCGATCTGCTCGAGCCAGCCCACCAGGTCGGGCACGTGCTCGATCACGTGGGAGGCGATCACCCAGTCGTACGGCGCGTCCGGTGCGGCCGCCTCGGCGAGCGTGCGGATCCGCCCGTCCTGGTGCAGGGGGAAGTGCACGTGCGGCACCAGCTCCAGCAGCACGTTGGCGTCGTGGGCGTAGTGGTCGCGGGTGCCGGCGGTGTCGAAGACGTCGACGTAGCGGACGTCGTCCTCCGCGGGGTCGGAGATGGCGGCGTCGAGCGGCCCGATCTCCAGCCCGCGGCCGTACCGGAAGTCGTGGAGAGCCAGGAAGAGCTCCCGACGGTCCTTCATCGCGGCGCGCTGGGCCTCCACCCCGAGGTCACGCTTGGTCGTCGGGGTGCTGGCCTCTTCGGGAGCGCCGGACACCTCGGCACTCTAACCGCCGGGTCGTCAACGCCCGGACAGCACGCCGTCGACGGAGGTGATCTCGATCAGCGGTGCGTAGAGCGCCATCGCGTCGAGCGCCCGCCGGTGGTCCTCCGGGGTCGCTCCCCCGCACGCGTCGGCCACCACCCGGACCCGGACTCCTGCGTCGGCGGCCGCCAAGGCGGTCGAGAGCACGCAGCAGTCGGTGCTCACCCCGGTCAGGACCAGCTCCCCCGCACCTCCGGTGGCCGACGCCAGCTCCGGGCCCCACTTGCCGAAGGTCTCGCGCGTCACCACCGGGTGGCCGGCCGGGTCGAGGGTGAGGTCGTAGAGCGGGTCATCGGCCGGCACGAGCGCGAACGGCCACTGCTCGAAGTAGGGCGCCCACGCACCGGCGGGTGCGCTCGGCGCGACGTAGCGGGTGAACACCACCCGGTCACCGAACTCGGGCAGCAACCGCTCGA
>JAPSKJ010000029.1 GCA_031177735.1 Nocardioides sp. | reverse complement strand
CCGCGCTGCGCAACGCCCGTGCCGCCGACGCGCACGCAGCGTGAGCGGGTCTGCTGCACCGCCACAGCAGGCGGGCCGGTGCCCGGCGTGGACGCTCGTCCCGGCCGCCTCAGACCGCCGGCCGGATAGTGCCTGACCGCCGAGCGACCTGCTCGGCTCGGACGAATCTGTTGATGCGATACGTGACGAACTGGATGGGAGGAATCGTGACACTCACGCAGGACCGACCGCTGCTGATGCACAACACCATGCGAATCACCACCGGGCACCTCGAGGAGTACAAGCAGGCCGTGCGCCGCGCGGTCGAGTACGTGGAACGGCACGGGCCGCAGCTCACGGTGCAGGTGTTCATCGACGACGCACAGGGGATCGCGCACAGCTTCCAGCTGTATCCGAGCTCCGCAGCCGTGCTGCGTCACTGGAGCCTCTCGGACCCGTACATCAGCGACGTCATGCGGCATTGCACCGTGGAGAGCCTGGTCCTGTACGGCGAGCCCGACGAGGCGGTGAGGGACGGTCTGTCGTCGATGCTCGCCGACGGTGTCGTTCGACTCGCCGGTCAGCACCACGTCGGCTTCGTCCGGAGCCCGGAGGCAGTCACGACCGAAGCTCGACTCCCGGACTCGGCCAGTCAGGGCATGTGATGGTCGGCAGCGACCGCGCGCTCCCTCCGGATGGCTGCCGCCGTCGCCGAGCGGCCGCCGGGCAGGCAGATCCAGTCCGGTCACGGGAGTTGGTTGCCACGGATCCGACGTCGACGGTGACAGCGCAAACAGACGCCATGGGCGGCTGGGCTCGCGGCGCATGGTCAGGCTGCGAAGCCGTCGATCGCCTCGGTGAGGTCGTCGCCTGTGAGGTCGTGCTGGAGGGCGTTGAGGACGACTGCCTGTGCGGGCAGAGCTTCGGAGCTGGCAGCGAGGGCCACACCGGCGACTCCATGGCTCGGCACGAGCATCAACGCCGCTCGGTAGCCGGGTAGCCGACCGTTGAGATACAGCTGACCCGAGGGACCGATCGCCCACCCCAGCCCGTAACGCATCGGGTCGTCGTGACGGGTTGCCACGGTCTGCACCCGAGCAAGCAGGTCGGGCTTGGCGAGCACACGCTCGCCGAAAGTCAGGAGGTCATCGGCGGTCGAGCAGAGTCCTCCACTTGGACGGCGCCCCCGCGGGTAGGCGACGGCAGGCGTGCTGCCGTCGTCCACTCCAGGTGCGAGGCTGGCGGGCGGGTCGAACGACGTCGACTCGAGTGCCCACGGCCGCAGGATCAGCTCCTCCAGCGCTTCTTCGTACGTCATCTCCATCAAGGCCGTGATGACGGCTCCAGCGAGGAAGTAGTTGCCGTTGTAGTACTCCCAGAGGTGACCCGGAGGTCGAGCACTGCCCGCCCGGACCACCAGCCTGGCCACGTCCATCGCCACGGTGCTCGAGTCGCCGAGCGCACCGACGTCCTCGGCGGTGACCGTCGGAGCTAGCCCAGAGGTCTGCGACAGCACCTGGCCGATCGTCAGAGTCTTGTCGGCCGCCCAATCGCCGTGCAGCTCCGGCAGCGTGTCGAACACGGGCGTCTCGAGTCCGGCTGCCGTGCGCTGCATCGCCAAGAGCGCGGCCACGGCGGTGAACGGCTTGGTCAGTGAGGCGATGCGGAACGGCGTCGTCCGCTGGGCCGTCCCGACCGGAACCACCGCTCTGGCACCGCCACGACTGGCTCCGACAACGGCGCAGTGAGCAACGCGGGCCAGCGGCCCGACGTCCAGATCCTCTAGGTCAGCCACGGCTCGATTCTGACCATCGGTCGCCGGCGAAGCGAATCGATCGTGGCCACCGCCGAGTACGGACGCCACCCGACCGTCCACGGGATCGACCAGCTTCTCGGCGTCGTGCCGCAGCCGCTCGGTGGCTGACCCGGATGGGCGCCCTCACCGTCCACGGCGGTTCGGACGACGGACAGGATCAGCCCCTCGCCGGGCGGGCATGAGTTCGTGGCCCGGACCCTCGTGCGCCTGCGGGCTCACTAGCCTTGCTCCGTGGCCAAGAAGAGTGGCGCCGGCGGCACGCCGGCCACCGTGGCGCTGACCCGGGCGGGCATCGCCTTCACCCTGCACCCCTACACGCACGACCCGCGGGCGGAGTCCTTCGGCCTCGAGGCCGCCCAGGCGCTCGGCGTCGACCCCGCACGGGTGTTCAAGACGCTGATGGCCACGGTCGACGGCCGGCTCGGTGTCGGCGTCGTCCCGGTCTCCGGACAGCTCGATCTGAAGGCGCTGGCGAAGGCGCTGGGCGGCTCGAAGGCGGTGATGGCGGAGGTGGCGGCCGCCGAGCGGGCGACGGGGTACGTCGCCGGCGGCATCTCCCCCGTCGGTCAGAAGCGCGCGCACCCGACGGTGGTCGACGCCTCGGCGCTCGACTTCCCGACCGTCTTCGTCTCCGGCGGGCGACGCGGCCTGGACATCGAGCTGGCCCCGGCCGACCTGGTGGCGGCGACCTCGGCGGTCATCGCCCCCATCCGACGCTGACCGCCCGCGACCCCGGGCCGGCCTGCCGGCTCAGTCCGTCGCGACGCGCAACTCGCCGCGCAGCACGTCGCCGTCGACCTTGCCCGACGCCCCGATCCCCGCCAGCGGCTCGATGTTGGCGGAGAGCTCGGGGTCGCCGAGCATCTCGAGCAGTCCGGTGAGCTGGTCGGGCGCGAGGTAGAGGATTCCGATGGAACCCTCGGGGTCGGGGACGACGTCACGGAAGGTCTTGCTCTCGCCCAGGCCGCCGTCCTTCGCCACCTCGTCGCGGAAGTCGGCGTCGGGGCCGAGGACCGCGACGTCACCGTCCACGGTGGTGCCGAGGAACCCGGCGAGATCGGGCACCCGCTGGATCAGCTTGTCCATCACGGCCTGGATGGCGGCGCCGTCGCCCTGCACGCGCGCGGCCAGCGGGAGGCTCTCGTCATCGACGTCGAAGTCCGGGCCGAGCACCAGGGCGACGGAGTCGCCGAGCAGCGTCTGCAGGTCACCGGGGAGGTCGAGCCCGCTCATCGCGGAGAGCTCCGCGAACAACGCCTGCTCGTCGAACTCCGGACCGCACAGCGCCTTGAGCTGCTCGACGTAGACGTCGACCCAGTTGTCGGCGCTGGCGAAGCCCAGCGCGATCGCGGAGTCGGCCGGGAGCGCGCCGACCGCGTCGGCGGCGTTGCCGACGCCCTCGGGCAGGGACGCGGCGGAGCCGTCGGCCGCGACCTCGATCGTGAGGTCGCCGTCGTCGAAGCGCAGCGACGCCGCGGCGCCCTTGAAGGCCTCCAGGCTGGCCGCCGGCGGCTCGCCCGACATCATGTCGGGGCACACGCCCTCCGGAACCACCACCTCGTCGTCGAGCGGCTCCTCGCCGCCCGGCAGCTCGTCCCCGGTGTGCACGGCCGGCTGGTTGCTGTAGGCCCGAGGCATGCCCGACGACACCATGCCGAGTCCGGTGAACCCCTCGACGAGGGTGCGCATGCCCCCGGCGGAGAGGTACGCCGTCGCGATGCCCGACCCACCGACCTCGCCGGTCCACTTCGTGAACTCGGGGTCGGCGGCCAGGCGCGCCTCGGCGGCGTCCGCGGCGACCGCGTCGGTGACCTCGCTGCTCTCGCCGATGATCACCCACTCGCCGCTGACGGTGTACTCACCGAAGTCCTCGCCGCAGCTCTCCGTGACCTTGGCGAGGCCGGTCTCGGCGGTGTCGGCGTCCTCGACCTGGGCGACCACGACCGGGTGGGGCGCGTCATCGACCTCCACCGCCGCCATGGCGAACCGTGAGCCGAGCCACGGCTCGACGTCGGCGGCGAAGTCGATCGTGCAGCCGGCGTCCTCGCTGATCAGCTCGACCAGGCGCTCGCGGACGTCGTCGTCGGCATCGAGGCCGACCGACTCCTTGAAGGCCGGGAACTTGTTGAGCGCGCGGAGCGCCTCGATCTTCTGGCCGCCGTCGGGGTCCAGGTCGATGGCGAGGTAGGCCAGCGTGTCGGCCGGGAGGGCCTCGGCGGGCTGCGCCCCGGTGCCGAAGAACGACATCGCGGCCCACACGCCGCCGCCGACCACGCCGGCACCGAGCAGGCCCGCGGCCCCGGCGATCACCCACCGGCCGCGGCGTCGCGGCGCCGCAGGGCGCTGCGAAGGAGGAGGGGTGGTGGGGCCGCCGAAGGAGAGGTGCTCGCTCACGGCGGGGACCCTACCCCGCCTGGGTGTCGGCTAATCGCAGAACGGGTGGGGCGAGGAGGAGGAAGACGACCGCCACTGCGAGGAGCGCACCGAACGGCATCGCCAACCACCACACCGGCCCGGCGAGGTGGAGGGTGCCGGACAGCCGGGCTCCGTCGTCGGCCGTCCGGGCCAGCACATGTGGGTCCTCAGCAGCCAGCGCCTGGCCCACCAGGCGCATCACCACCCCTCCCGCGACGGAGCCGAGGAGGACCGAGCCGAGGGTGAGGAGCTCGCCTCGCGCCCGCCCGAGGGTGGCCAGGGCACCGCCGAGCAGCCCGGTGACAGCCGCGACGACGACGTACCAGGCCTGACCGGCGAAGTCGGCCTGCTGGCCCACGTCCCAGGGCTGGGGGTACCAGCGCCCGTCGCGGACCATCCCGGAGGGCGCCTCCCACGCCCACCACCACACCGCTCCGGCGAGCGCGCCGGCGAGGAGGAAGAGGACCACCGTCAGGACTGCCCCGCCGAACCCACGGGTCAGCTGGTGAGGCATCCGGGTCCCAGGAGCTGCTTGAGGTCGGCGAACAGCGCCGGGCTCGGCGTGACGCGGAGCCGGTCGTCGAGGCGCATCACGCGGGTGGACTCCCGGGTGAGCAGCCGCAGCCGCACCTCGGTCAGGCCGGGGTGCGTGGCGAGCACGTCGCGGAGCTGGGCGACCGTCGGCGGAGTGCACCTCGTCGACGGCATGCTGATCACCACCGGACCGACCGCGGCGTCCTGGAGGTCGGGCACGGTGACCTCCTGGCCGCGCAGCTGCGGCTGCTCGCGGTCCTTGTCGAGCTGGCCCTTGACCCGGATGATCGCGTCCTCGGCCAGGTGGCCCGCGGCGAGCTGGTAGGCGCTCGGGAAGAGCAGCACCTCGACGGCGCCCTCGAGGTCCTCCAGGGTGACCGTCGCCCACGGGTCGCCGCGCTTGGTGATCTTGCGCTGCACCGAGGTGACCAGGCCGCACACCGCGACGGTCGAGCCGTGCGGGCGGTCCTCGTCGGTGACCAGCTGGCCGATGGTGCAGTCGGTGTCACGCGAGAGCACGTGCTCCAGGCCCAGCAGCGGGTGGTCGGAGACGTAGAGGCCGAGCATCTCCCGCTCGTGGCCCAGGAGGGTCATCTTGTCCCACTCCTCCAGCTCCGGGATGCTCACGGAGATGCCGAAGCCGGCGCCCCCGTCATCGTCGAGCCCGCCGAAGAGGGAGTCCTGGCCGATCGCTTCGTTCTTCTTGATGTCGACGTACTGGTCGACCGCGGTCTCGTGGACCGCGACCAGGGCGCGCCGCCGGTGCTTGAGCTCGTCGAAGGCTCCGGCCTTGATCAGCGACTCGATGACCCGCTTGTTGCAGACCTGTGCCGGCACCTTGTCGAGGAAGTCGTTGAAGTCGGTGAACCGACCCTTCTCCTCGCGGCCGGCCACGATGCCGTCGACCACGTTCGAGCCGACGTTGCGGATGGCGGTCAGGCCGAAGCGGATGTCGCGGCCGACCGGGGTGAAGTTGTGCGAGGACTCGTTGACGTCCGGCGGGAGCACCTGGATCTTCATCCGGCGGCACTCGTTGAGGTAGATCGCCGACTTGTCCTTGTCGTCCTTGACGCTGGTCAGCAGGGCGGCCATGTACTCGGCCGGGTAGTTGGCCTTGAGGAAGGCGGTCCAGTAGGAGATCACGCCGTAGGCGGCCGAGTGCGCCTTGTTGAAGGCGTAGTCGGAGAAGGGGAGCAGGATCTCCCACAGGGTGGTGATCGCCTTCTGGGAGTATCCCCGCTCGAGCATGCCGGCCTGGAAGCCGGCGTACTGCTTGTCGAGCTCCTCCTTCTTCTTCTTGCCCATCGCGCGCCGCAGGTTGTCCGCCTGGCCCAGCGTGAAGCCGGCCAGCACCTGCGCGATCGCCATGACCTGCTCCTGGTAGACGATCAGGCCGTAGGTCTCCCCCAGCACCGGCTCGAGCGCCTCGGCCAGCTCGGGGTGGATCGGGTCGATCGGCTCCCGGCCGTTCTTGCGGCGGGCGTACTTGTTGTGCGAGTCGGCACCCATCGGGCCCGGCCGGTAGAGCGCGCCGACCGCGGAGATGTCGGCGAACTTGTCGGGGCGCATGCTGCGCAGCAGCGCGCGCATCGGCCCGCCGTCGAGCTGGAAGACCCCGAGCGTGTCACCGCGGGAGAGCAGCTCGTAGGTCGCGGGGTCGTCGAAGGTGAGCTCCTCGAGGACGACCTCCTCGCCGCGGTTGGCCCGGATGTTGGCCAGCGCGTCGTCGAGCACGGTGAGGTTGCGCAGGCCCAGGAAGTCCATCTTGACCAGCCCCAGCGACTCGCACATGGGGTAGTCGAACTGGGTGATGATGGCGCCGTCCTGCTCGCGCTTCATGATCGGCACGATGTCGATGAGCGGCTCGCTGGACATGATCACGCCGGCCGCGTGCACGCCCCACTGGCGGATCTGTCCCTCGAGGCCGACGGCGGTCTCGTAGATGCGGCGGACGTCGGGGTTCTGCTCGTAGAGCGCACGGAACTCGCCGGCGTCGGCGTAGCGTTTGTGCTCCTCGTTGAACAGCTCCTTGAGCGGCACGCCCTTGCCCATGATGTCGGGCGGCAGCGCCTTGGTGATCCGATCGCCGGTGGCGAAGTCGTAGTCGAGGACGCGCGAGGCGTCCTTGATCGCCTGCTTGGCCTTGATCCGGCCGAAGGTGGCGATGTAGGCGACCCGGTCGTTGCCGTACTTCTGGCTGACGTAGTTGATCACCTCGGTGCGCCGACGCTCGTCGAAGTCGATGTCGAAGTCGGGCATCGAGGGGCGCTCGGGGTTGAGGAAGCGCTCGAAGATCAGGCCGTGCTCCAGCGGGCACAGATCGGTGATGCGCAGTGCGTACGCCGCGATCGAGCCGGCACCGGAGCCGCGGCCGGGACCCACCCGGATGCCGTTGCGCTTGGCCCACTGGATGAAGTCGGCGACCACGAGGTAGTAGCCGCAGTAGCCCTTCTGCGAGATGACCGCGAGCTCCATCTCGACACGGTCCTTGACCTCGGCGGTGAGCTTGTCGCCGGGGTAGCGCGCCTCGATGCCGCGCCACACCTCGGCGCGGAACCACGACTCCTCGGTCTCCCCCGCAGGCACGTCTGCGCGCGCCATGTAGCCGCCGGTGGACTCGGTGAACTCGACGTCGCACCGCTCGGCGATCTCCAGGGTGTTGTCGCACGCCTCGGGCATCCCGAACTGCACGGCCCACAGCTCGCGCATCTCGGCGGCGGACTTGATGTAGTAACCGCCGCCGTCGAACTTCAACCGGTTGGTGTCGGCGAGGCGCTTGCCCGACGCGACGCAGATGAGGGCGTCGTGGGCGGCAGCGTCCTCGGGGTTGTTGTAGTGCGAGTCGTTGGTCGCGATCGGGCGGATGCCCAGCTCCTTGCCCAGGCGGAGCAGGTCGTCGCGCACGATCTTCTCGATGCCGATGCCGTGGTCCATCAGCTCGAGGAAGAAGTTGTCCTTGCCGAAGATCTCCTGGAACTCCCCGGCGGCGCGGCGGGCCTCGTCGTACTGCCCGAGCCGCAGCCGGGTCTGGATCTCCCCCGACGGGCAACCGGTCGTGGCGATGATGCCCTTGCCGTAGGTCTGGAGGAGCTCGCGGTCCATCCGCGGCTTGTAGTACATGCCCTCGAGGCTGGCCAAGGAGCCGAGCCGGAAGAGGTTGTGCATCCCCTCGGTGGTCTCGGCGTACATCGTCATGTGGGTGTAGGCGCCCCCGCCCGCGACGTCGTTGCCACCCTCGTCGGCGATGTCTCCCTTGCCCCAGCGGACCTTGCGGCGCTCGCTGCGGTGGGTGCCCGGGGTGAGGTAGGCCTCGATGCCGATGATCGGCTTCACGCCGTGCTTGCGGGCCTTGGACCAGAAGTCGTAGGCGCCGTGCAGGTTGCCGTGGTCGGTCATCGCGATCGACGTCATGCCGAGGTCGTTCACCCGCTGGAACAACCCGTCGAGCAGCGAGGCTCCGTCGAGCATGGAGTACTCGGTGTGCACGTGCAGGTGGACGAAGGAGTCCGGTGCGGGCGTCGACATGAGTCGGTTGGGGTCCCCTCGGAGGTGGGTCTGGGCGTGCCTCGGCAGCGTCACGGCGGTCAGCCAGACTCTGCGGGGAAGGCCCTCAGACTACCCCGTGCCGAGTCCCGGCCTGGCCGGTGGTGAGCCGTGTCGAACCCATCGTGACCGCGACCACCGACAGTCCGGCGTCCGGGTCCCGCGGAGCTAGGCGGAAGGGGCCGACCTGCCCGGGTCGGCTGCTGCTGCGCCGGCCCAGAGCATGCGGATGTCGGGGCACCGTTCCATGTTGCCGGACCCGTCGGTGCGCTCGACCTCGACCAGGCCGTGGCGCGCGTAGAACCCGCGAGCAGGGGTGTTCATCTCGAAGACCCACAGCCCGAAGCCGTCCGGACACCGAGCCTTGACCAGGTCCAGGAGCGCCGAGCCGATGCCGGCTCCGGCGTGGTCGGGGTGGACGTAGAGGTCGTCGAGCCACTCCCCGGTGATCCGGGCGTACGCCGCCACCTGCCCGCCGACCTCGGCGACCCAGATCTCTCCGGAGCGGTTGCGCGGCACCAGGTGGCCACGGACCTCCGCGACCGGGTGCATGAAGCCGGGCATCACGCCGGCGGCGTGCGCGGCGATCCGGGAGGCGAGGAACACCTCCGTCACCGCCTCGGCGTCCTCGGGCACAGCCGGGCGCAGGAGCAGGTCGCCCTCCGGCGCTGCAGGCAGGTCAGTGGGCATCGCGGATCACGTCGAGCGCGTGCTGCAGGTCCTCGGGGTAGGTCGACTCGTACGCGACGTACTCCCCCGTCTCGGGGTGCTCGAAGCCGAGCTTCACCGCGTGCAGCCACTGCCGCTCCAGGCCCACCCGCTGGGCGAGCACCGGGTCGGCACCGTAGGTCAGGTCGCCGACGCACGGGTGCTTGAGCGCGGACATGTGCACCCGGATCTGGTGAGTGCGGCCGGTCTCGAGGTGGATCTCCAGCAGGGAGGCGAAGCGGTGCGCCTCGAGGGTGGAGTAGTGCGTGATGCTGTGCCGGCCGTCGGCCATCACGGCGAACTTGTAGTCGAACTTGGGATGGCGGCCGATCGGCGCGTCGATCGTGCCCTCGTGCGGGTCCGGGTGGCCCTGGACCAGGGCGTGGTAGGTCTTGTCGACCGTGCGGTGCCGGAAGGCGTTCTTGAGCACCGAGTAGGAGTGCTCGGACTTCGCGATGACCATCACACCCGAGGTGCCGACGTCCAGGCGCTGGACGATGCCTTCGCGCTCCTTCGCGCCACTGGTGGAGATCCGGAAGCCGGCTCCCGCGAGGTGGCCCACGACGGTGGGGCCGCTCCAGCCGGGGCTCGGGTGGACCGCGACACCGACCGGCTTGTCGATCACGACGATGGCGTCGTCGTCGTGGATGATCTTGATGCCCTCGACGACCTCGGGGACCACCTCGAGCGGGTCGGCGAGGCTCGGGATGGTCACCTCGAGCTGCGAGCCCGGCATGACCCGGTCGCTCTTCCCGACGCCGGCACCGTCGATGAGCACCAGACCCTGGCTGATCAGGTCGGCGGCGCGGGTGCGGGAGAGCCCGAACATCCGGGCGAGCGCGGCGTCGACGCGCTCACCAGCGAGGCCCTCGGGCACCGAGAGGACGCGGTGGTCTGCGTTCACTGCTCACCCTCCTGCTCCCGGGTGCCGTCGAGCCGCACGCCCCGGAAGGCCTGGACCACGATGAGCACGGCGGCGACGTTGATGCAGACGTCGGCGATGTTGAAGATCGGCCAGTTGGGCAGCATCAAGAAGTCGACCACGTGCCCCCGCAACGGACCGGGCTCGCGGAAGAGGCGATCGGCGAGGTTCCCCGTGATGCCCGCCAGGAGCACGCCGAGGGCGAGCGCCCACAGCGGCGACCCGAGCCGTCGCGCGAGCCACAGCACCACGACGGTGGCGATGGTCGCGGCAGCCGAGAACACGTAGGTGAACTCGGTGCCGAGGCTGAACGCCGCACCCGGGTTGTAGGTCAGGTGCAGCTGGAGCAGCTCGCCGACCACCTGCACGTCGGGCTGGTCGGTCAGGTGCTGGACCGCGAGCGCCTTGGTGACCTGGTCCAGCGCCAGGCACACGAGTGCGGCGATCGCGAAGAGGGCACGCAGGCGCCCCCGTCGGGGAGCGCTGGTGGATGGGGCCGATGCGGTGTCGCTCAGCGACGTTCCTCGCGCTGCTTGCATGTCATGCAGAGTGTCGCACGCGGAAAAGCCATCAGCCGCATCTTGCCGATCGGCTGGCCGCAGGACTCGCAGACGCCGTAGGTGCCGTCGTCGATGCGGGAGAGGGCACGCTCGATCTGGGCGAGCTTGTCGCGCTCGCTGTTGACGACCGTCAGCTCGTAGTCGCGCTCGAAGGTGGTCGACCCCATGTCGGCCTGGTCCTGACCGGCACCGTCACCGGAGTCGCGCATGAGGCCCGACAGCTCGATCTCCTGCTCCGCCAGCACGGCGACGCTGTGCTCCATCTGCGCCTTGAGCTCGGTCAGGACCTCGCTCAGCTCCTCCTCGGTCCACGCATCCTCGTCCTCCTTGACGACCAGGGCGGTGGCCAACGTCTCGGCGGGGGCTGACTTCTTGGCCACGGCGCTCGCTTTCTTCGCGACGGCCTGGACGGCCGCTTGGGGGGACTGACGGGCGGAGATGCTGGAGGAAGTGTGACGGGTCGCCGCAAGAGGCTCGGCAGCGGGGGTCTTCTCGGCGACGAGCTTCGTGGCCGGGGCATCCTCCGGCGCCTGGTCGGCCAGGGAGGGGCGGGTGCTGCGAGCCATCGAGGGCCTCCTGGAGAGGGGCGCCGTGCCGTCCGGACGGTCGGCGCAGCGTGCCGGGAGAGTAGCCGCCCGGGCGGGCGCGCTCAACCGACTTCTCCGGTGAACGAGACCCGGCCGGCCCCACGAGGGGACCGGCCGGGTCTGTGGCGTCAGGTCAGCGGTGACGGAACCGCAGGCTCCTCGGCGGAGCCAGGGAGGGCTCAGCCCTCCTCGTCACCCAGGATCGAGCGGAGCCGCTTGGGTGCCTGCGGGGTGTCGCTGCCGACGGTGCCCTCGGCCTCGCCCATGCTGTTGAGCGCGTCCAGCTGCTGGGTGAAGTAGCTCTTCAGGCGGGAGCGGTACTCACGCTCGAAGGAGCGGAGCGTCTCGACCTCGCTGGCGAGCTTGTCGCGCTCCTTCTCGAGGTCGCCGAACATCTGCTGGCGACGCTCAGCGGTCTCGCTGTCGAGCATCTGCGCACGGGTGCGGGCGTCGGACTCGAGGCGCTCGGCCTTGGCGGTCGCCTCCGCCTCGAGACGCTCGGCCTTGGTGCGGGCCTCGCCGATGATCTTGTCGGCCTCGTTCTTGGCGCCGTCGACCAGCTCGTCGGCGTTGCGGGTCGCGATCTCGAGGAGACGCGCGGCGGCGTTGGAGGCCTCCGGCACGGTCTCGACCCGGATCGTCTCGACGCCACCCGCGGCCGGCGCGGCGGCGACGGGTGCCGGGACGGGCTGCTGGACGACCGGCTCCGGTGCCGGAGGAGCGAAGGACTTCTGCTCACCTGCGGCGCCCTGCGCGGCAGCGAGCTTCGCGCGCAGGTCGTCGTTCTCCTTGGTGAGCCGGGCGAGCTCAGCCTCGACCTCATCGAGGAACTGGTCCACCTCACCCATGTCGTAGCCCTCGCGGAGCCGGACGGGAGTAAAGCGCTTGTTGCTCACGTCCTCTGGCGTCAACGGCATGACCTCACCCATTCATTGCTCGGTTGTGACAGACAGGTACTGCGGTACTGCGGTGCTGAGTTGGAACTCTAGCGCCTGCCGGGACTGGTGGGACCGGCGGCAACGCTGGTGACACCGGGAGCGGCATCCGTGGAGGTGCCGAGGATGCGCTGGTCAGGACAGGAACACCATGGCGTTGACGTAGCGCAGCAGGTACGCGGCGAGCAGCACGATGATGAAGCCCAGGTCGAGCGCGATGCTGCCGATGCGCACCGGCGGAATGATCCGACGGACCGCCTTGATGGGCGGATCGGTGACGCTGTAGACGATCTCGAGCAGCACCAGGAGGGCACCCTTGGGGCTCCACGACCGGGCGAAGACCTGCACCCAGTCGACCACGAAGCGGACCCACAGCAGGCCGATGAACACCCACAGCAGCACGTCGATGACGCGCCCGACTACCTCCATGGCCCAGAACCCTACGGAGTGCGACCCAGCGCCTGCCGACCGCCCCCTCAGCTCTGGTTGAAGAACCCGCCCTCGGCGATGCGGGCCTTGTCCTCAGCGGTGACCGAAACGTTCGGCGGGGAGAGCAGGAAGACCTTGTTGGTGATCCGCTCGATGTTGCCGCGCGTGGCGAAGATGAGGCCGGCGGCGAAGTCGACCAGCCGCTTGGCGTCGGCGTCGTCCATCTCGGAGAGGTTCATGATCACGGGGGTGCCGTCGCGGTAGTTCTCCCCGATCGCGCGCGCCTCGTTGTAGGTCGTCGGGTGGAGCGTGACGATCCGGGAGAGCTCGGCCACCGACGGGACGGGCGCAGCCGCGACCGGAGCCGGGCGGCGCCGCTCGGACAGGTCCGCGACCGGGGCGGGGCGCGCCTCGCGCACACGCTGGCTGCGCGCAGCGGCGGGAGCCGCCACCTGCGTCTCCTGGTCGTCGTACTCGCCGTACTCGTCGTCGTACCGGCCGGTGTCCTCGAGCAGGCCGAGGTACTCACCGATCCTGCGCATCGCGCCGCTCATGACTGTGCCTTTCTTCGGGCCAACTGATCAGGACATTAATGGACCGGGGGCCTCGAACCGAGGACCGCGGAGCCGACGCGCACGTGTGTCGCGCCGGCGGCGATCGCCTGCTCGAGGTCTCCGCTCATCCCGGCCGAGAGCCGGGTCGCTTGGGGGTGCTCCTGGAGGAAGCCGAGGCGGATGTCGGCGAGCCGGGCGAACGCCACCGCCGGGTCCTCGCCGAGCGGCGCGACGGCCATCAGCCCACGCAGGGCGAGACCCTCGGCGCCAGCGACCTGCTCGGCCAGGTCGAGCAGTCGGTCGGGAGCGACGCCCGCGCGGTGGTCGCTGCCCGGCGGATCGAGGCTCACCTGGAGGAGGACGTCGACCGGCCGGCCCCGCTCCTGGGCTCCGCGCGAGAGCGGGCCGATCAGCTTGGCGCGGTCGACGGACTCGACCACGTCGGCGTAGTGCGCCACCGCGGCGGCCTTGTTGCTCTGCAGCACGCCGATGAAGTGCCAGCGCAGCTCCGCGTCGGCGCACTCCGCGGCCTTGGCCTCCGCCTCCTGGTGGCGGTTCTCGCCGACGTCGGTGACGCCGAGGTCGGCGAGGACACGGACGTCGGAGGCCGGGAAGAACTTGGTGACGACGACCAGGCCGACGTCGCCGGCGGCGCGGCCGGACGCCTCGCAGGCGCGGGCGATCCGCTCGCGCACCTGGGCGAGGTTGCCGGCGATCTCCTCGCGGCGGCTCATGCGGCGGTCCAGACGAGGCCGGCCATCCGACCGGATGCGGCTCCGTCTCGGCGGTGGGAGTGGAGACCGGGCTCCTCCAGGGTGCACCGCTCGACCTGCACGACCGCCACCTCCGCATCGGCCAGCTGGGCGGCCACCCCGGCACCGAGGTCCAGTGACGGCGTACCCCAGCGGGTGGTGGCGCGTGCGGCTGGCACCAGCGCGGCGACCTCCTCGCGGAGGTCGGCGGGCACTTCGTAGCACCCGCCGCAGACGTGGGGTCCGACCCAGGCGCGGATGTCGCCGGCTCCGAGGTCACGCATCCGCTGGACCGCGCGGGGAAGTACTCCGAGCGCGACGCCCCGCCGGCCGGCGTGGACCGCGCCCAGAACGCCTCGGACGGGGTCGGCGAGGAGGACCGGCACGCAGTCGGCGACCCGGACCATCAGGCCGATGCCGCGCAGCGTGGTGACCATGGCGTCGCCGACCGGCACCTCCCCTGCGTCACGGGGGCCCGGGCCCCACGGCTCGGTGACGTCGACGACGCCGTCACCGTGCACCTGGTCGAGCCGGGCGAAGGTGACCCCGGTCTCGACCTCCACCCGTGCCAGCGCTCGCGTGAAGCCGTCGACCTTGTCGACGGTGCCCTGCAGGTCGAGCGAGCCGTCGGTGAACGCGATCTCGACCCGGGGGTGTCCCGGGCCGAGATCGCAGACGTCACGGAAGGCGAACACGCGTCACTTCAGGAAGTCGGGCACGTCCAGCTCGTCGTCGTCCGCGGTGATCGACGGGGCGATCGACGGGGCGGGACGCTGGGGCTGGGCCTGCGGCTGGGTCTGCGGCTGGGCGGCCGGCTGGGCCTGCGGCTGACCGTACGGCTGGGCGGCCGGCCGGCCGGACTGTCCCTGCACGGCGCTCTGAGGGGTCACCGAGGGGCGCTCCTCGCGACGGCTGGCCGCCGCCGCGAGCACCGACCGGTTGTCCTCCTGGGACTGCTGCTGCGGGCGGGAGGCCGGGGTCTCCCGCTTCTTCGGCTGGCCACCGTCGAAGCCGGCGGCGATGACCGTCACGCGCACCTCGTCGCCGAGGGCGTCGTCGATGATCGTGCCGAAGATGATGTTGGCCTCGGGGTGGACCGCGTCGGCGACCATCGCTGCGGCGGAGTTGATCTCGAAGATGCCGAGGTCGGAGCCGCCGGCGATCGAGAGCAGCACGCCGTGGGCGCCGTCGATGCTGGCCTCGAGCAGCGGGCTGGAGACCGCCATCTCGGCGGCGGCGATCGCGCGGTCCTCGCCGCGAGCCGAGCCGATGCCCATGAGGGCGGAGCCGGCGTTGCTCATCACGGCCTTGACGTCGGCGAAGTCGACGTTGATCAGGCCGGGAGTGGTGATCAGGTCGGTGATGCCGGAGACACCCTGCAGGAGGACCTGGTCGGCCTGCTTGAAGGCGTCCAGGACGCTGACGTTGCGGTCGGAGATCGACAGCAGCCGGTCGTTGGGGATGACGATGAGGGTGTCGACCTCCTCGCGGAGGCGGGCGATGCCCTCCTCGGCGGAGGCCGCGCGGCGACGGCCCTCGAAGGAGAACGGCCGGGTCACGACGCCGATGGTCAGCGCGCCGAGGCTGCGGGCGATCCGTGCCACGACGGGCGCGCCGCCGGTGCCGGTGCCACCGCCCTCGCCGGCGGTCACGAACACCATGTCGGCGCCCTTGATGACCTCCTCGATCTCCTCCATGTGGTCCTCGGCCGCGCGCGCACCCACGTCGGGGTTGGCGCCCGCGCCCAGGCCACGGGTCAGCTCGCGACCGATGTCGAGCTTGACGTCGGCGTCGCTCATCAGCAGCGCCTGCGCGTCGGTGTTGATCGCGATGAACTCGACCCCCTTGAGGCCGACCTCGATCATCCGGTTGACGGCGTTCACCCCGCCGCCACCGATGCCGACGACCTTGATGATCGCCAGGTAGTTCTGTGCAGCTCCCACGGTGCTCGCCCCTTCGGATGGTGTGTCTCGGTCTTGCCTCAGCCCTGTGGGCTGGATGTCTGTGCGACGCGGTGTGTCTCTCAACCCTGACCCTCAGGCTGAGGGTTATAGTTATGTCAACCTCGTCGTGGTGATGACATTAGGCAGCGGGAGTCGCCCGACCGTGGAGGACACGCGGGCGCGGCGGGCGGAATCCCCGGTTAACCGGGGATTGCTGCACTTCTCGGGCGTTGCAAAGGCCGAGAAGTGCAGGAAGTGCCCGAGAAGTACGCCGCCGGCGGCCGCGCTCACGCCGACGGTCGCCGGCCTGCGGCGTGCCGAGCCGCAGCCGCACGGGCGATCGCCTCGCGGATCCGACGGGCCACCTCGCCGGGCTGGG
>JAPSKJ010000382.1 GCA_031177735.1 Nocardioides sp. | reverse complement strand
CCTCGCAGTAGTGCGCCGTCGGCCCGGCCGGGTGCTCCCCCGCCTCCGGGTGGTCCACCAGGTAGCGCTCGGCATCGAACAGCGGATGGGTCGCGAACTCCCACAGCCGACGACGCAGGTAGAAGCACAACGGGTCGCCGTCACCGAGCCGGCCCCGTCGCTGGGGGCCGAGCTGACGCCGGATGTACCAGGGGTCGACGAGGGGGTGCGGTGGGAGGCCGGCCGCACTACCGGTCGAGAGGTAGTGCCGGACCGCCGCCAGCCGGTCGTCGGGCGCACCGGCGCGGGCGCTGTACCACTGCTCGTCGAACAGCGGCGACTCGAGCAGCAGCCGCTCGTCGTCGGTCAGCGGCTCGCTGCTCCCCGCCGGGCCGTCAGCGGACGACGCGCCGCCCAGTCGTCGGCGCCACCGACCAACCAGCCCGCCGCCGTCCATGGGTGCCGGGTGCCGGTCAGCCCAGCAGTGCGTCGACGAACGCGTGGGCGTCGAAGGGCGCCAGGTCGTCGGGTCCCTCGCCGAGGCCGACCAGCTTGACCGGCACCCCGAGCTCGCGCTGCACCTGGACCACGATGCCGCCCTTGGCCGAACCGTCGAGCTTGGTCAGCACGATGCCGGTGACGTCGACGACGTCGCTGAACACGCGTGCCTGGATCAGGCCGTTCTGACCGGTGGTGGCGTCGAGCACGAGCAGCACCTCCGTGACCGGGGCCTGCTTCTCGATGACCCGCTTGACCTTGCCCAGCTCGTCCATCAGGCCCTGCTTGTTCTGCAGCCGACCAGCGGTGTCGACGATGACGGTGTCCGCGCTCGCGTCGACACCCTGCTTCACCGCGTCGAAGGCGACGCTCGCGGGGTCGCCGCCCTCGGGGCCGCGGATCACCTCGACGCCGACCCGCTCCCCCCAGGTGGCCAGCTGGTCGACGGCCGCCGCGCGGAAGGTGTCGGCAGCACCGAGCACCACCGTGCGGTCCTCGGAGACGAGGATGCGGGCGATCTTCCCGACGGTGGTGGTCTTGCCGGCGCCGTTGACGCCGACCACGAGCACGACGCCGGGCTGGCCGTCGGTGCCGCTGACCTGCAGCCGCCGGTCCATGCCGGGGTCGACCAGGGCGACCAGCTCGTCGCGCAGGACCTGCTTCGGGTCGCCCGCCGCGGCGCCCTCGACGCGCAGGCGGGTGCGGAGGCGCTCGACCAGCTCCTGGGTGGGCGCGACGCCGATGTCGGCGGTCAGCAGGAGGTCCTCGATGGACTCCCAGGTGTCCTCGTCGAGCCGGTCCCGGCTGAGCAGGGCGAGCAGGCTGCGGCCCAGGTTGCCCTGGCCGGCGAGGCGCTGGCGCAGCCGCACCAGTCGCGAGGCGGTCGGCTCCGGCCGCTCCAGCGTCGGCGCGGGCGGTTCCGCGACCGCGGTCGCCCCGCCCTGACCGGCCGGCTCGGCGGGCGCCTGCGGCGCCTCGGGGGGCAGCGTGGACCGCTCGGGCGCCCGGGGGGCCGGCGGCCGCGGCTGCCTGCGGTTGCGGGTGGAGACCAGCAGCCCGGCGGTCGCGCCGATGACCACCAGGACGGCGGCGGCGATGATGAGGATCAGCTCGATGCCCATGCGGGCTATCCAATCAGGCGCAGGTCGGGCGGCCGGGGCCAGGGGCGTTCGTCGAGGTGAGCCGCGGCCGCGTCAGCGGCGGAACGCCCAGCCCTCGCCGTCGTCGTCGGACTTGATGGTCGGGACCTTGTCGGTCGCGCGCTCCAGCGCGTCGCCCAGCCAGGGGGCGGCGGGGATCTTCTCCCCGCGGTGCGGGAACGCCGCGTAGACCAGCACCAGCCCGGCCAGGACGAGGATCACGAGCATCGTGACGATGATCAGCAGCACAAAGACCTCCAGAGCCTCCCGAGCGGTGGCGTCGTGCGCCAGCCTGCCACAGCCGCAGGCCGGAATCGGGTCGATCGGGCCGTGCCCACGGTGACCTCAGCCACGCAGGAGCGGCTCGACCGCCGCACGGACCGCGTCGGGCATCGCGGTGACGGGACGGGCCGGGTCGGTGTTGTCGACGTAGACGTGCACGAAGCGTCCCTCGGCGGCGGCCTCGTCACTGTCGCCCTGGAACAGCCCGATCCGGTAGACGATGCTGGAGGTGCCGACCTTGTCGACGACCAGGCCCGTCTCCACGGGCGCTGGGAAGCCCAGCTCGCGGAAGTAGCGGCACGAGGTCTCCGCCACCACGCCGATCTGCGGCAGCGCGCGGACGTCGAGTCCGGTCGCGTCGTAGAGGTGGGCGTTGACGGCGGTGTCGAAGAACTCGTAGTAGGTGGCGTTGTTGAGGTGACCGTAGGCGTCGTCGTCGCGCCAGCGCGTGGTGATCGTGCGCCAGGCGACGTAGTCGGCACGGGTGGGCCTGGTCCGGTCGGGAGCGCTCATGCCGGCTCCACCTCCCGCAGCCGCTGCGAGATCACCGTCGAGACGCCGTCACCGCGCATGGTCACGCCGTAGAGCGCGTCGCCGACCTCCATGGTGCGCTTCTGGTGGGTGATGACGAGGAGCTGGGAGTTCTCCCGCAGCTCCTCGTAGATCTGCAGCAGCCGACCGAGGTTGGTGTCGTCGAGCGCCGCCTCGACCTCGTCGAGGATGTAGAACGGGCTCGGCCGGGCCTTGAACAGCGCAACCAGGAAGGCGACGGCCACGAGCGACCGCTCTCCGCCGGAGAGCAGCGAGAGACGCTTGACCTTCTTGCCGGGCGGTCGGGCCTCCACCTCGACCCCGGTGGTGAGCATGTTGCCGGGGTCGGTGAGCACCAGGCGGCCCTCACCACCCGGGAAGAGGCGGGAGAAGGTCTGGTCGAAGGCGCGCTCGACGTCGGCGTAGGCCTCGGTGAAGACCTGCTCGACACGGGAGTCGACCTCCTTGACGATGTCGAGGAGGTCCTTGCGGGTCTGCTTGAGGTCCTCGAGCTGCTCGGT
>JAPSKJ010000028.1:2561-16109 GCA_031177735.1 Nocardioides sp. | reverse complement strand
AGTTCCAGGACGAGTCCGGCGGCCTCGAGGGCTACCTCGACTTCTGGCAGCCGATCCGGAGCGCCACGCCCAGCGACATCCAGGCCGACCCCGCGTCGCGGACGGTCTCCTACACCGTGATCTACGAGGGTCCGCCCGACCGGTCGGGGCAGGACAGCACCGTGCTCGAGCTGGAGTTCGTCGACGGCCGCTACCGCATCGCCGCCGAGCCCGGCTAGCCCTCGTCGGCCCGGGCCTCGGGCTCGCCCGTCAGCTGCTGGGCGCGCTCCTTGATCTCGCTCCACTTCGGGAAACGCTGACGCAGCGTCGCCCCGCTGGGCACCTCGCCGGCCGCCCGGGCCCAGGCGGTGTAGCCGGCGAAGGTGCCCGTGCTCCCCGGCGAGCGGAGGTAGGACGCGACGATCTCCACCACCTCCGAGTCCGTCCAGCGACGCGTGGTCGAGCGGGTCTTGTTGGTGGCCACCCCGGCGCGCGCGCACGCCTCGTTCCACGACCCGAACCTGCGGATCAGCAACGCGGGCGATGCCGCGTCCCGACCGCGCTGCCAGGCGTCGTACGCCGTCGCGGTCAGCGGCTCGCCCACGGCGGCCGCGGCGCTGGCGAGATCGATCAACAGGCGCTCGTCGGAGAACTCCTGGCGGCGGCTCATGGGTGTTCCTCCTCGGTCGCGCTCCCCGATGAGCCTGCCCGTGCTGTCAGTTCCCGCCCGAGCCTACGCCGTGGGTGCGCCGTCGGTCCGCCATCGACGGGGTGCCGAAAGGTAAACTTCGCCGCTCATCTGCTCGCGCCGCCGCTCGCCGCTGCCGGGCTCACCGGCCGCCGGGCAGCCCCTTCGGCTCCAGACCCATCCTGTGCGTCGCCTTCCCGCGCCACATCCGGTTGAACTGGCCCGTGTAGGCGCCGTAGGTCGCCGGGTCGTTGAACTGCAGGGTCAGCTCGTCGTTGCGGAAGGACATGCCCGACCAGTTCTCCGAGCCGGTCCAGGTGACGGTGCGCGGCTGACCCTCGTAGGTGCCGTTGACGGTGAGCACCTTCAGGTGGGAGTAGAAGTCGACGATGTCGAGCCAGCGGCCGTCCTCGTCGACCCGGGTGCCATCGCCAGGGAGGAACTTCCAATCGGCGCTGCGCACCTTGACCCCGCCCTTGCGCAACGTCTCGACGACGCGACGACCGGGAACGCTCAGGATCGCGCGCACGTCGCAGCCCTGGCGGGACAGCGCCGCCATCCGCTCGGCCAGCCAGATCCCGCGGTCACCGACCCAGGCGTACATGAT
Source organism: Nocardioides sp. (assembly GCA_031177735.1). GTDB lineage: Bacteria > Actinomycetota > Actinomycetes > Propionibacteriales > Nocardioidaceae > Nocardioides. The sequence goes on along the minus strand of JAPSKJ010000028.1, from coordinate 14,835 downwards.
GATCCGCACCACGGTCCGGCCCTGGGCGTTGCCCGAGCCGGGCTTCGCGGCGCAGTTGATCTGGCCGAAGTCCTGCATGACCGGGTCCTGCGCCGGCCCGGGCAGCTTCGCGGCCAGGGACGTGGTCGTGCGCCCCGGCTGCGGCGCGACGCCGCTGCGAGCGGCCTCGGCCATCTCGCGGTAGAAGATCGCCGACATCGACGGGCTCTCGTAGTAGATCCACTTGGGGTGACGGGCGTCCTGGCGGAGCTGCTCGAAGTAGTGCAGCCAGGTGTCCCAGAAGCCCTGGTCGGCCGCCATCGTGTAGAGGTCGTTGTACTGCAGCTCCATCGCCCGGTAGGTGATGTTGGTCGAGCCCGTCATCACCAGGTTGCTCACCGCACCGGCGCGGGTGAAGGAGTAGACCTTGAGGTGCAGGTTGCCCGCCCCGCCCCGGCACGACTGCTTGCAGACGTAGACGAAGCTCGACTGCTTGCGCTTGGTGCCGATGATCCGCTGCATCCGCGCCGTGGCGCCGGAGGTCCAGTTGTCGTTGAGGATGATCTGGACGTTGACCCCGCGACGGTAGGCGCGGATGAGGGCCCTGGCGGTGCTGTGCACGTCGAAGGAGTACTGCGCGAACCGGATCGTCTCTCCCGGCGGCGTGTGGTTGATGGCCTTCTCGATGCGCCGCACCAGCGCACGCTGCTTGCGCGCCTTGCCGACCGGGTTGTTGAAGGCCGCTCCGAACCCCGGCGTCCAGGTCGCGTCGTTCCAGGGCCGGCCTCGGCCGCTCTCCGCGGTCGGGGCGCTGGCCACGGCGGCCGTCGCAGCGGGCACAGGGGCGGTCGGCAGGGCCGGCATCAGGGACACCACGAGGCCGGTGAGGGCCGCGAGCATCATTCGTCGCATCAAGGAACTCTCCAGGGAATCGTGCTTCGACTCGAATCTGCCAGTGAGACGCCGACGACCCGGCTCCGGGTTGCGTACGCCGCCCGATCGTCACGCTCGTCACATGCCTGTCCGCGACCGAGCGGAGGTCAACCGGGCCCCTGGTGCTCCTCGAAGACCAGCACGGTCTGCGTGGCCAGCACCTCGGGCAGGGACTGGATCCGCTCGAGGACCACGTCGCGCAGGTGCTCGGTGTCGCGTGCCCGCACCAGCATCACGCAGTCGAAGTCGCCCGCGACGAGCGCGACGTGCGCCGCCTCCTCCAGCGACCACGCCTTGGCGCGGAAGGACTTCCAGGAGTTCTGCTTGATCCGCACGTGCACGTAGGCCGACACGCCCAGCCCGAGCGCCCGGTGGTCGACGTCGACGGTGAAGCCGCGGATGACCTGCGCCTCGCGCATCCGGTTCAGCCGCGTGTAGGCACTGGCCCGGCTGATCCCGACCCGGGCGGCCAGGTCGCGCATCGACGTGCGGGCGTCGGCGCGCAGGATGTCCAGCATCGCGCGGTCGACGGCGTCCATGAGCAGACATTCTGCCACGGCATGCCGCTCATGACAGCCGATCGTCTGACGCATCTGGCATCCGACCGGACACAGGCGGACACTGCGAGGATGTTCGAGGAAGCGCAGTACTTCGCCCCGATCGTGGCGCACGACGACGGCACCATGAAGGTGCAGCTCGGCGCAGGACACCCCGGCTTCGCCGACCCGGCGTACCGTGCCCGCCGCGATGCCCTCGCCACCCTGGCCAGCCGCTGGCGGCCGGGCGAGCCGTGCCCGGCAGCCGACTACACCGACGTCGAGCACGAGGTGTGGCGCACCGTCAGCGAGGCTCTGCAGGACAAGCACCGCACCTATGCCTGCGCGGAGTTCCTCCAGGGCAAGGAGGCGCTCGGCCTGCCGATCGACCACATCCCGCAGCTGGAGGAGGTCAGCGCGATGCTCGCCCCGTTGACCGCCTTCCGCTATCTCCCCGCCGCCGGCCTGGTGCCGCTGCGCGAGTTCTACGGTGCACTGGCCGACCGCACGTTCTGGGCGACGCAGTACGTCCGGCACCACTCCGTGCCGCTGTACACCCCCGAGCCGGACGTGATCCACGAGGTGGTCGGCCACGGGAACACCCTGGCCAGTCCCCGCTTCACCCGCCTCTACGAGCTCGCCGGAGCCGCCTCACGCCGCGTCGAGAGCCAGGAGGCGCTGGAGTTCGTCAGCAAGGTCTTCTGGTTCACCTTGGAGTTCGGGGTCGTGTGGGAGCGCGAGGAGCTCAAGACCTACGGAGCCGGCATCCTCTCCTCCCCCGGCGAGATCGAGGAGTTCCGCCACATGACGATCCGGCCGCTCGACCTGGTCGCCATGGGCACCACCGACTACGACATCACCGCCTACCAGCCGCTGCTGTACGCCGCCGAGTCCTTCTCCCAGGTCGAGGACGTCGTCGGCGCGTTCTGGGCGGAGTGCACCGACGAGTCCATCGCCGAGATGACCGCGAGAGGTCGATCCGGGCCCTCCGAGACGTCACTTCTGGCCCGCTGAGCGGTCACCTCTGAGCCGCTGACCGGGGCGGCGCCGGGTCATCCCCGGCTCATCGGCGCCGCACAGGAGACCCACAGCGCGTGCGACCACAGTGCTGGGCATGAACAACGCACACGACCCCGAGAAGCGCGAGCCCCACCAGCACACCGACGAGCACACCGCCGACCCCGCTCCCGACACCACTGAGGTCCGCGAACCGACCGGTCCGCCCACCGTGGCCCACGCCGTCGCACCGGATCCAGCGGCACCCCCGAGCCCGTCCGCCCGGCAGCGACTGCGTGACCGCATGTTCCGGTTCCGCAGCGTCCTGGCGGTCGCGACGGCCGCCCTGGTCCTCGGCGCCGCGGGCGGCGTCGGCGTGGCGGCTCTGGTGGACCACGACGGCCCGCGCCCCGGCTCGAGCTGGGTCGAGGGTCCCGGCCGCGGCGACGCGGAGCGCCGCCCGGGTGGGTCGGGATTCGTCCCGCCCCTGCCGCCCGGGACCACCTCCGACCCGGAGTCCGGGGCAGGACAGGCTCCGAGCAGCGGCGGCACCGACAGCTCCGGCACCTGACCGCCGCGGAACTCAGGTGCGCGGCTGCGCGGGATTGGTCGGCACGCCTTGGGAGGGCGGGTTGATCTTCGGACCCTCCGTGGCCGGACTGGCCGACGACGGGGGCGGCGCGCCCGCAGCTGCCTCCGGCCGCGCGGCGTCCGGCGAGCCGCCACTGGGCTGGGCGCCCTGCTGCAGCTCCTCCAACCGGGCCTGCAGGATCTGCACCACCGCGGGACGGTCGGCGTGGGCCCGCTCGTAGGCCAGCACGGTGCCCAGCTGGTCCCCGTCGAGGCTGCGGATCCGCCCGGCCAGCGAGCCGGTGGGCAGGTGGTCGTAGTCGGGCAGCGGCAGGTCGTCGTGTGTAGGCGAGTCGGTCACGTCTTCCTCCTCATGCGCTCACGGACCCTTCGGGTACCCGCTCCGCAGCCCGGTCCATGCCGGGTCGCGAGGGTCGGCCAGACTTCGGGAGGCCGCGAGCTACCAGGTCAGCTCGATCTCCAGCTCGTTGTCCTCCCCCAGCTCGACCTCGATCGACAGCTCGACCTCGTCGGGCACGCTGACCGTGATGCGGCGGCCATCTCGCTCGAGCTCGAGGCTGTTGTTCTTCGCGAGCGCGTCAGCGAGCGCTCGGAGGCGTGCGGCGGCCTCCTCGCGACGCAGGCGCTGGGACTGGGTGATCTCGAACAGTTCCATGCGTGGCTCCTCGGGGTCGTTGCCTTCCGGCGCGTCGGCCTTCGGCCACGGTAGCCCCCCGTGTCGCAGGCCAGGAGAGACCGCCTCGGAGACCGTCCGGACGGGCCCGAGACGATACGGTGGGGGTGTTCTACGACGAGTGAGGTCCCGTGACGGCACATCCCGAATCCGACACCCCGGCGAAGCCGGCGCGAGAGCGGTCGACGCGGCAGTTCCAGGCGGTGCGTGACGAGCTTGCGCGGTCCGGTGACTTCCGCAGCGCACAGGACATCCATGCCGCGCTGCGGGCGAGCGGCGCGACGGTCGGACTGGCCACCGTCTACCGCGCCCTGCAGTCGCTGGTCGACTCCGGGGCTGCCGACATCCTGCGCACGGCGGGCGGCGAGGCGGTCTACCGCGAGTGCGGCGACACCCACCACCACCACCTCGTCTGCCGCTCGTGCGGGCGCGCTGTGGAGGTGCAGGGTCCGGCCGTCGAACGCTGGGCCGACGACGTCGCCGACCGGCACGGCTTCACCGACGTGAGCCACACCGTGGAGCTCTTCGGCGTCTGCGGGCAGTGCCAGCGCCAGCAGCAGTAACCGGACTCGCCGCCGGACGGCGCAAACGGCCAGGCGGCGCGGCGACGGCGCAATCCGATCGCCGCGCCGCACCTCCTGCGACCCTCAACGCGCGGCGACCGCCTGCTTGAAAGCGGCGGCCGGCTTGAACGCCGGCGCCACGCTCGCGGGAATCTCCAGGGCCTCGCCCGTCTGCGGGTTGCGGCCCGAGCGCGCTGCCCGCTCGCGCGCTTCGAACGTCCCGAAGCCCGGGAGGCTCACCCTGTCACCGGCCGCGACCGCGGCGACGATGCCGCTCAGGGCGGCACCGAGGGCCGCCTCCGCCTGCACCGCGGTGAGCCCCGTCTCGCGGGCCACGGTGCCGACCAGGTCTGTGCGATTCATCCACGTCTCCTTGCTGCTCGAGTGAGCTGTGAGTGCCCGGCCGTCTGGCCAGACGACCACCATTCTGTCATACTGAGAATGATTCTCGTTTACAGGAGGCATGGTGAAGCACGGCATCCACCCCGCATACGGACCGATCGCGTTCCGCGATCGCTCGACCGGTCGGGTCACCCTGACCCGTTCCACCCTGGCCGGCCAGCCGGTCGACAAGACGGTCGAGATCGACGGCGTGGCCTACCCGGTCATCGACGTCGACATCTCCAGTGACAGCCACCCGTTCTGGACCGGCACCGCACGCACGCTCGACAGCGAGGGCCGGGTGGAGAAGTTCGAGCGGCGCTACGGGAGGCGGGCATGAGGACCCCACTCGTCGTGGTCACGGGCGTCGACCCGGTGGCCATCGACACCGCGATGGTGAGCCTGGCGTGGGACCTGCCACGCACCGTGACCGTGCGCCATCGCATCGACCCGGAGTCCCAGGTCCTCACCCGGACGGTCAGCGACACCAGCGGCATCCTCGAGCAGGAGCACGTTCCGCTCGAGCACGCCTGCGTGAGCTGCGCACTGCGCGAGGACATCGTGCCGACGCTCGAGCGGCTCGGGCGCGAGGACCGCTGGAGCAACATCGTCGCCGGGCTGCCGACCGCGACCGAGGCCGGCCAGCTCGCCCACCTCCTCGCCCGCGACACGCGGCTCGCCCGTCACCTCAAGCTCAGCGCCGTGGTCGACGCGCTCGGCAGCGACGACCTGGTCCGTGACCTGCTCAGCGACGACCTCCTGCGTGAGCGGGGGCTCCACACCAATCCTGGGGACGACCGCGGCGTCGGCGAGGTCGCGTGCGCCCAGATCGAGTTCGCCGACATCGTCGTGCTCACCCGCGACCCGGGCGACCGCGACGACGCGGCCCGCGACCTGGTGCGGGCCTTGGCCCGCCCGGACGCGCCGGTGGTCGAGGGGGCGAGCCAGCTGGACGCAGCGGCCATCGCGGCCGCGCGCCACCAGGAGGCCCGGGCCCACGCGTGGTGCTCCCCCGAGCTCGACGCCGACCTGCCACCGTTGGGCGCCAGCCGGGCGTGGCGTCTCGACCTGTCCTCGCCACGACCGTTCCACCCCGACCGGCTGCTCGACCAGATCGAGCGGCTCGGCACGGGCGCGCACCGCTCGCGCGGCCGCTTCTGGGTGCCCACCCGCCCCGGCGCCGTCCTGGAGTGGTCGGGAGCTGGCGGCCAGCTCAGCATCGGCGGCTACAGCACGTGGGGGCGGCGTACGCCGGCCACCCGACTGGTCTTCACCGGGCTCGGCCCGACCCCGACCGGGCTGGTCGAGGCGTTCGAGGACCTCCTGCTCAGCCCGACCGAGGCGCTCCTGGATCAGCGCAGCTGGGACGTCGCCGAGGACGGCCTCGAGCCGTGGCTCGGTGACATCCGCGACGTCGCCTGAGCCGCATCGGCCGACCGCCGCGCGATCAGCCGGCGAGGTCGCCGATCCCCCACCACCCCCCACACAGCAAGGAGACACCCATGGCCGTGCCCAAGCGACGGACCTCCCGCAGCAACACCCGCCACCGCCGGGCGCAGTGGCGGGCGACCCGCCCCGACCTGGTCCCCGTGACCGTCGACGGCGAGACCCACCAGGTGCCCCGAGCGCTGGTGCGGGCGGTCCAGCGCGGCTACCTCGACCCCATCGCACGGGGCCGGCGATGAGCACCGCGCGGCGGCCTCGCACGGTGCCCACCGCGCCCGCGAAGCGCCGCTCGTCGCCGCTGCTCGGCGCCGAGGTGCGCGCGGTGGACTACAAGGACCTCACGCTGCTGCGCAGGTTCATCTCCGACCGCGGGAAGATCCGCTCGCGCCGGGTCACCGGCATCACCCCGCAGCAGCAGCGCATGGTCACCCGGGCGATCAAGACCGCGCGCGAGATGGCCCTCCTCCCCTCCACCAGCCCTCAGCACAGGAGCACTTCGTGAAGGTCCGCAACTCGATCCGCTCGCTGAAGAACCAGCCCGGCGCCCAGGTGGTGCGCCGGCGCGGCCGGATCTACGTCATCAACAAGTCCAACCCGCGCCTCAAGGCCCGCCAGGGCTGAGCTCCGGCGATCCACCGGCCAGCGGAGAACACTCAGAAGGGAAGGCCATGTCACGCGTCTGCCAGGTCACCGGGGCCACCCCCGGCTTCGGCCACCACGTCTCCCACTCCCACCGCCGCACCAAGCGGCGCTTCGACGTCAACATCCAGTCCAAGCGCTACTGGGTGCCGAGCCTGGGGCGCCACGTCACCCTCGATCTCAGCGCGCGCGGCATCAAGACCGTCGACCGGCGCGGCATCGAGGCCGTGGTGACCGACATCCTCGCGCGCGGAGGGCGGCTCTGATGGCCAAGCGCGCGAACGACCTGCGGCCCATCGTCAAGCTCCGCTCCACCGCGGGCTCCGGATACACCTACGTCACCCGGAAGAACCGTCGCAACGACCCGGACCGGATGACCTTGCGCAAGTACGACCCACGCGTGCGCCAGCACGTCGACTTCCGGGAGGAGCGCTGATGGCCAGGCAGTCGCTGGTGGTGGCCAACGAGCGGCGCAAGAGGACCGTCGAGCGGTATGCCGCCCGCCGCCGTGTTCTCAAGGAAGCCATCCGCACCGCCGCGACGCCCGAGGAGCGTGCGGCCGCGGTGCGCGCCCTGAGCCGGCTGCCGCGCGACGCCAGCCCGGTGCGTGTGCGCAACCGCGACCAGGTCGACGGCCGCCCACGCGGCTACGTCGGCAAGGTGGGGCTCTCCCGCATCAACCTGCGGACCCTGGCGCATCGGGGCGAGCTGCCCGGGATCACGAAGTCCTCCTGGTAGCCGGGACCTCCGACCGGACTCCGCGCACGCCCCTGCCGGCGTGCGCGGAGTAGCGGGGCACCCACCTCCCCAGCGCGGCGGAGGAGAGCAGGCCGAAGGCCGCGGCCACCCAGATGCCGCCGGCAAGCGATCCGAGTGCGGCACCGGCGGTGATGACGAGGGGCCCCAGACCGTCACCGGAGTCCTGGAACAACCGCCACACGCCCAGGAACGAGGCGCGCGAGTCCGCCGGGGCGACGTCGGCGCCCAGCGTCATCATGATCCCCGAGCCGAGGCCGTTGCCGAGGCCGAGCAGGGCCGCGACCAGCGAGAGCGAGACCACCCCGGAGGTCACCGGGACGAGCGCCATGGCTGCACCCATGACGAGCATGGACGGCACGGCCACCCACAGGCGCCCCAGGCGGTCCATCGCGTGTCCGGCCGGGTAGAACAGCACGATGTCCAGCGCGCCGGACAGGCCGAAGATGAGCGAGACGGTGTCCGGGCCGATGCCGAGATACTCGCCCCACATCGGGAGGACGGTCTGACGGGCTCCCCGGACCGCCCCCACCAGGAGGGTGGCGACGCCGAGCGTGGCGAACAGGCGCCGGTGCTCGGCCGCCACCTCCCACACCGTCGTACGTCGGCCGCTGGTCGGCGTCGCGGGCCGCCCGGCGCCCCTCTCCCGAGCGAGCAGCAGCACCACCAGCGACCCGGCTGTGCAGGCCGCCGCCAGCCAGTACGCCGCCCGCACCGACGAGCCGACCAGCACCACGGCGCCGAGGAAGGGCCCGACCAGGTAGCCCAGCCGGTTCATCCCGCCGAGCGTCGAGAGCACCCGCGCGCGGTGGGTCGCGGGCGTGACCTCGACCAGGTAGGCGTGGCGACCCAGGTGGAAGATCGCGCTGGCGACACCGAGCGCGAGCACGCCGGCAGCCAGCGCCAGCAGGGAGGTCGCCAGGGCCGCCCCCGCCAGTGCGGAGGCGCCGATCAGTGCGGCGAGCACCATCGCATTCCCATCACCGACCCGCGCTGCCAGCGCACCGGCCGGGACGTCGGCGAGGACCTTGCCGATCGGCAACAGCGCGGCCACCAGACCGGCGACAGCGAGATCCGCGCCGAGCCGGGTCGCGGTCGCGGGGATGATCGGCAGGACGACACCGAGCGCGATGCCGAACAGCAGGGCGGGCACCAGCGCCCCGAAGACGACGGCGCGCAGCGGGAAGACCTGCCGCAGCACCGACGGGCGCGCGCGATTGACACTCACCCCGGTCGGCCTCCTATCGTGGTGCGCATAGTGCGCACACGAAGGTTCACGTTATGAACGCCGCCAGACTAACCGGACAGCAGTCGGTCAAGCGAGCCATCGACGTGCTGTTCGCGCTCGAGGCGATGGCGACCTCTCCTTCCCCACCGCGCGCTTCGCAGGTCGCCGCGGCCGTGGACCTCAACCGCACCACCGCGTGGCGCTACCTGCAGACCCTCGCCGAGACGGGCTTGGTGCGTGAGTTCGGCGACGGCCGGTTCGGGCTGGGCGGACGCACGCTGAGCCTCGCGGAGGCCTACACCCGACAGTGGGGCGACCTGGACGCCGTCGCCAGCGTGGCGCTGGTGCGACTGCGGGACACGACCGGCGAGACCGCGGCTCTCCACCTGCGTCAGGGCTGGTCGCGCGTCGTCGTCCGCCAGGTGGAGTCCTACCACGAGCTCCACCGCACCTACCGCGAGCTGGGCCAGCCGATCTCGTTGCTGACCGGCGCACCGTCCGTGGCGATCCTCGCGGCGATCGACGAGGCCGAACGGACCGCCTTCCTCGACGCGCAGGGCTCCCCCGACGGCCGCCGGGCGATCGAGCAGGCCGTCGCCGACACCATCGCGGCGGGCTACGCCCACAGCCGCGGCGCGCGCGTGCCGGGGGTCGCCTCCGTGGCGGCTGCCGTGCGCGACGAGCGCGGCCAGGTGGTGGCCGCCGTGAACGTCACCGGACCGGAGGACCGCCTGCCGGAGTCCCTGGCCGCCGACCTCGGCGCCGAGGTCGCTGCAGCGGCAGCCTGGGTCGAGGCCCGGCTGGCGGACCGCACCGGCGCACCGACACCCGACCCAGTTCCCAACGAAGGAGCCACCAGATGACGATCGTCGTGGGCTACGTGCCGACCCCTGAAGGCCGGGCCGCCCTCCGCCGCGCTGCCGAGGAGGCGCGGCTGCGCGAGGCCAGCCTCGTCGTGGTCAGCAGCATCGACGCGGGAAGCGGTCCCGATGCGCCGTCCCAGGAGGAGGTCGACGCCGAGCTGGACCTCGTCAAGCAGGAGCTCGCCGAGCTCGGCCTCGCCTTCGAGGTGCGTCGCTGCGACCGAGGCCGACTGGCGAGCGAGGACATCCTCGACGTCGTCGAGGACGTCGAGGCCGAGCTCGTCGTCATCGGCGTGCGCCGGCGCAGCCGGGTCGGCAAGCTGGTGCTGGGCTCCCACGCCCAGACCGTGATCCTCAACGCTCCCTGCCCGGTCGTCGCGGTCAAGCCGGACCGGACGACCAGCGCCGACTAGGCCGAACCAGCCTCGCCGACCGCTCGCCGCCGGGTCTCGGCGACCGCCTCCTCCGTCGCACCGAGCACGGTGGAGACCCGCCAGGCGGCACGCGCGATCCGCTCACCCAGGTCGGCGACCCGGGCATCGTCCATGCGGATCGCGGGGACCGAGTAGCCCAGCGCGCCGACCACCTCGCCGGTGTGGTCGAAGACCGGCGCCGCGACAGCACGGATCCCGGAGGTCCGCTCGCCATCGGAGTAGGCCCAGCCGGTGGCGCGGATCTCCTCGAGCTGGCGGCGGAGCTCGGCGGGGTCATCGATGGTCGTCGGCGTCTTGCGGTCGATGCCCTGGGCCAGGATCCGCTCACGCCGCTCCGCCGGCAAGAAGGCGAGCATGGCCTTGCCCGGGGCGCCGTGGACGACCGCGATCTGCACACCCAGCTCGGCGTAGGTCCGACGCAGCTCCTGCCGGCTCTCCACCTGGTCGACCACCACGCGGGTGTCCGTGGGCATCAGCTCGTGGATGCCGACCGTCTCGTCGACCTCGTCGCGCGCCTGCCGGGCGATCGGCTGCGCGGCCTCCCTCAGCGTCGTCGCCACGCCCGCACTGCGACCGAGCCGGATGACCAGCGGGCCGAGGCGGTAGCGCCGGTCCGCGCTCTGGCGGACCAGGTCGTTCTCGGACATCGCGACCAGCAGCCGGTGAACCGTGCTCGTCGACAGTCCGGTGCGCCGCGCGATCTCCGAGAGACCGATCTCGGGTTGCCGCGCGTCGAAGCAGCGCAGGATCGCCACGGCCCGGTCGATCGACTGCACCCTGCCGGATCGCGCCCCGCCCGAGGCGCCGGGTCCCTCCACCATGCCGCCATCCTCTCGCCCCGGCGCCGCCCACCATCGGATCCGGTGGGACGTGACGCCCGTCTCATTTTCTCCGCCGAATCCCTTGACGGGGTCCGGAAGCCGTCCTTACGGTGGCACGAGTTTCCTACATCGCGAAATCGTATCCCACTCTGCGGGAAGGATCCCCATGCTGCCTCTCGACGGCTTCCGCGTCCTCGACCTGACCCGGTTCCTCTCCGGCCCCTACGCCACGATGGTGCTGGCCGAGCTCGGCGCGGACGTCATCAAGATCGAGCAGCCCGTCACCGGCGACGACTCGCGTCGCTTCGAGCCCAAGGTCGGCGGGGAGAGCTACCCCGGCGCCATGCCCAACCGCAGCAAGCGCAGCGTCTCCCTCGACCTGAAGACCGACGAGGGACGCGAGATCTTCCTGAGGCTGGCGCGCGACGCCGACCTGGTCATCGAGAACTTCCGGCCGGGAGTCGTCGACAAGCTCGGCATCGACTACGAATCGGTGCGGGCGGTGCGACCCGACATCCTCTACTGCTCGATCAGCGGCTTCGGCCAGACCGGCCCGTACAAGCACCGGCCCGGGTTCGACATCATGGCGCAGGGCGTCAGCGGCTTCCTCACCATGACCGGCGACGGGCACCGACCCGCCAAGATCGGCATCGCCATCAACGACATCGCCGCCGGCGCCACGGCCATCTACTCCGTGCTCGGCGCACAGATGGTCCGCGAGCGGACCGGGCGCGGGCAGTACATGGACATCTCCCTCGTCGAGGCCGGGCTGGCCTGGACCGTGTGGGAGTCGGGCGCGTTCTTCGGTGGAGGCGAGGTGCCGCAGGCGACCGGCACCCGGCACCGCCGGTCCACCCCTTACCAGGCCTACCGCACGGCCAACGGCTACGTGACCATCGGCGCCGGCAACGACCGGCTCTGGAAGCGTCTGGTCGAGGACGCCCTGGAGAAGCCCGAGTGGCTGGAGGACCCGCGCTTCCTCACCCTGCCCGACCGGATGCGCAACATCGACCAGCTCGAGCAGGAGATCGAGGCGATCACCACCCAGCGAACCACCGAGGAGTGGATCGAGGTCATCGACAAGGCCGGTGTGCCGTGCGGGCCCGTGCTCACCTACGACCAGACCTGGTCCGACCCGCAGGTGCTGGCCCGCGACATGATCGCGGAGGTCGAGCACCCGATCATCGGCCCGATGCGCACCATCGCGCCGCCCACCAAGTTCTCCGACCTGGAGATCACCGTCCGCTCCCCCGCCCCGTGGCTCGGCCAGCACACCGCCGAGGTGCTCGGTGAGGTCGGCTATCCGGCTGAGCGGATCTCGGCTCTCTTCGAGTCCGGCGTCCTCTACGACGCGCACCCCGAGCTGCACGACGAGCCGACCACCCCTCACTCGACCGGCCAGCACACGACCGGCCAGCACACGACCGGCCAGCAC
>JAPSKJ010000028.1:0-2461 GCA_031177735.1 Nocardioides sp. | reverse complement strand
CGACCGGCCAGCACACGACCGGCCAGCACACGACCGGCCAGCACTGAAAGGGAGCCGACATGACCGACGACCTCCTGGTGGAGCACCGTGGCGGCATCGCCACGCTCACCCTCAACCGGCCTGAGAGCCACAACGCCATCAACATCGGGATGTACCAAGCCATCCCCGAGCTGGTGGCCGGGCTCGACAAGGACCCCGACGTCAAGGTGATCGTGGTGCGCGGCGCGGGCGAGCGCTCGTTCGCCTCCGGCGCCGACATCACCGAGTTCGAGCGGGAGCGCGGCAGCGCCGCGGCCGCCCGCAACTACAACGAGAAGGTGGCCGCCGCGGAGCAGGCGCTCGAGGGCCTCGCCAAGCCGACCATCGCGATGATCCACGGTTACTGCATCGGTGGAGGGGCTGGCCTGGCGCTGGCCTGCGATCTCCGCTTCGCCGACACCCGCGCCCGGTTCGCGATCACCCCGGCCAAGCTCGGCCTGGTCTACAGCCTGGAGTCGACCAAGCGGGTCGTCGACCTGGCTGGCCCGTCGCGGGCCAAGTGGATCCTGATGTCCGGCCAGCAGATCCAGGCTCAGCGCGCCTACGAGCTCGGACTCTTCGACGAGCTCGTCGACCCGGAGGAGCTCGAGTCCTTCACGTATGAGTTCGCCGAGGTGATCACCACCCGCGCGCAGTTCAGCGTGCGCATGGGCAAGGAGATGGTGCGCCGGGTCGTCGGCGGCCAGGTCGACGATGACGAGGAGACCATCGACATCCGCAACTCCTCCTTCGACACCGAGGACTACGCCGAAGGGGTGCGCGCGTTCCTGGCGAAGCGGTCCCCGGAGTTCCGGTGGTCGTGATGCACACCCCGACCGACGCCGACACCGACACCGAGACAGGCACCGGCACCGGTACCGACCCGGTCCGCCTCGCCGAGCGGGCTGCAGCCAGCGACGTGCAGACCTTCGGCGACTTCTTCCTGTCCCGGTTCCTGGGCCTGGAGATCGCCTACGACGACGATGAGCGGGCCTGCACCGTTCGACTGCCCTACGCACCTCACCTGGGCAACCCGCAGGGGTCGGTGCACGGCGGCATCATCGCCACCGCGATGGACATCTCGATGGGCCACCTGACCCATCACTACCTCTCGACGGCGATGACCGTCGAGATGGACCTGCGGTTCTTCCGGCCGCTGCGCACCGACGGGACGGCCACCGCGCGGCTGCTCAACCCCGGGCGGCGGCTGGTCCACCTGGAATCCCGCATGACCGACACGGAGGGACGGTTGATCGCCCATGCCGTGGGCTCGTGGCACCGCCTCGACGCGCCCCTGCCACCCGCGTCGACCTGACCTGCGCACCCGTCCCACCACCGACCTCGTCCGAGGTAACCCGCCGACCGGTCCGGCCGGCCGCCTGAGCTGTTCAGGCACCCGAGAAGAAACACGGAGGAAGATGATGCGTTCGAAGATGATCGCAGCCATCGGGAGCATCGCTCTCTGCACCACGCTCGCCGCTTGCGGCGGCAACTCTGCCGGCGGGTCCGACGGCGAGTACCCCTCGGAGGACCTCGACTGGACCATCGCCTTCGGCCCGGGCGGCGGCAACGACATCATGGCCCGCACGATGGTCGACATCATCCAGCAGTACGAGATGTATCCGGAGAACATCCAGCTCACCAACCGCGAGGGCGGCAGTGGTGCCACCGGCTGGGGCTACCTGTTCAACCAGGACGGCAGCGGCTACGCCATCTCGACCACCTCGGGCTCGTTCATCACCACTCCGCTGCAGGCCGACACGGGCTGGACCTACGAGGACTTCACGCCGGTCGGCCTGTTCGCCACCGACGATGCGCTGTTCGTCGTCCCCGGAGACTCCGAGTTCAACACCTGGGAGGACTGGGTGGAGCACGCGAAGGGCGCCGACGACAAGGTGGTCCTCGGCGGCATCAGCACCGTCAACGTCGACTTCATCCTGCACGCCAAGATCGCCGAGGCGGCCGGCTACGAGTTCGAGTACGTGCCGTTCAACGAGGAGGGCCAGATGCAGACCGCTCTCTTCTCCGGCGCGCTCGACGCGATGGTGTCCAACACCGGTTCCATCCTCGGCCAGATCGAGGCCGCCGAGGTCAAGCCGTTGCTCTTCACCGGACCTGAGCGGCTCGAGGTCCTGCCCGACGTGCCGACCGGCGAGGAGAAGGGCATCGCCGACCTGCCCGCCATGCCGCGCGGGATGATCCTCCCCCCGGACGCACCGCAGGAGGCGCAGGACTGGTGGATCTCGACGATGAAGGAGGTCGTCGAGACTCCTGAGTGGCAGGAGTACATCGAGTCGCAGCACCTGGTGGAGAACATCTTGTGGGGCGAGGACTTCATGGGCTTCCTCGACGAGACGGCGACGGAGTTCGAGACCGTCCTCGACGAGGCCGGAGCTCTGTGACCCAGATGAGCTCCTCGCACGTCCCCGCGACCTCGCCGGCG
>JAPSKJ010000381.1 GCA_031177735.1 Nocardioides sp. | reverse complement strand
CCGGAGGCGAGGTCGGAGTACGCCGCCTCGACCGGCTCGTCCGCCCGGTCCTCGATCCGGTCCTGCTCGGCCTCGCAGGCGTCCTCGAGCCGGTCGAGCCGCTCCTCCTCGGCGTCGGAGATGTCGCCGCCGCTGCGGTCCCCTTCCGGCGGTTCGCACTCCCGATCCGCGACCTCCGCCTCGGAGAGCCGGTAGCCCACGGCGAACTGCGCGGTGATCACGCCCACGGTGAGCCAGTGGAGTGCCTTGGTGACCAGACCGTATCCGTGCTCCCCGTTGCGCAGTCGCATGGACCAGTCCTACCGCGGCCGCAGCGCGCGGAGCAGCACCACGATCATGAGGAGCCCGACCAGTCCGCCCAGCGCCCAGGGCCAGACCGCCCGCCGGGTCGTGAGGCCCTCGCCGGGTCGCTGATCGACGGGCAGCGTGTCCGCGGCCGGCGCGGTCGCCGCCGGCGGAGCGCCGGACGAGCTCATCGCCTCGCGCACCGAGGCCGGCAGGGCGATCCGGAGCACGTCGGTGCGCTCCCCCTCGGTGGAGAGGTAGAGCGCGCCGTCGGGGCCGGCCGTGATGCCCTCGCCCTGCTCCTGCGAGGGCAGGGTGAAGGTCGCGACCTTCTCGAAGTCCGGGAAGGTGTAGACGCCGGCCGCCGTGTAGCTGCGCACGACGACGTGGGCGCCGTCGGGGAGCACCGTCCCGTCGGTCGCCATCGGCAGGATGGCGGTGCCGACCGGCGTCAGCGGGTTGGGCTCGTCGGCCGAGAGCTCGGCGGGCGCGGCGTAGGCGGACCCGCCGAGGAAGCCCTTGGTCACGACGAAGAGCCGGCCCGTCGCCGGGTCGCTCACCAGCGTCTCGGCGTCCTGGGCGCCGTCGGGATAGACCAGCTCGAAGGTGTCGGTGTCGTCGACCTCGCGCTCTCCGGGGCCGACCGGCACCCGGGTCACCTCGATCGAGCTCCGCACGGCCCGGTTGTCGCCGATGTCGCCGACCCAGACCTCGCCCGGACCCGCCGCGGCGAGCGCCTCCACGTCGCGGGGCTCGTCGTCCCAGTGCGTCACCCCCACGGTCTCTCCCGAGCGGTCGACCACGAACAGCCGCCCGCTGTCGCCGGAGTCGTTGGTCGTCACGAACCAGTCGTCGAGGAGCACCAGGCCGCTGGACTCCAGGATGTCGGGATCCTGCAGCGTGAAGGCGACCCGGCTCTCCTCGCTCGGGACGGCCGCGGCGCCGAGCAGGAGCGGGATCGCCGACAGCCCGGCCAGCATCCGGTCAAGCACCCCGGCTGACCCCCAGGAGCTCCCCGAGCTTCGGTCGCAGCGCCCAGGTCGAGACGAGGTCGTCGTACTCCTTGCGGACCGAGCCGCCCTTCACCGGCGAGCCGGTCAACGTCGCGCGGAGCAGGGTGTTGCGCGGGGTGTGCTGGCTCTCCACGAACTGCACCACGTCGACGCGGTAGCCCTGGATCCGCATCAGCGAGGCGCGCAGCGCGTCGGTGAGGGTGTCGGCGAACCGCTCGCGGAGGATGCCGTGGCGGGTGAGCACCGCGTAGGGCGCCGGGGTGGGCGTCTTGCGCAGCTGGGCTGCGATGTCGTGGTGGCAGCAGGGGGCGGCGAGCACCAGCGGCGCGCGCCACTCGACCGCCCGCGCGAGCGCGTCGTCGGTCGCGGTGTCGCAGGCGTGCAGGGCGAGCACGACCTCGGGCGACTGCTCGAGGTGTACGCCGCCGATCGTGCCGGCCACGAACTCCGCCTCGATCCCGAGCTGCTGGGCGACCGCGCTGTTGTGGGCGCGCGACTGCTCCTTGGCATCGACGCCCGTGACCACGACCGGCAGCTGCTTGACCGTGGTCAGGTAGCGCTGCGCGGCGAAGGTGAGGTAGCCGTTGCCGCAGCCGAGGTCGACGATCCGCAGCGGGTCCTCGGCGGTGGGGCGACGCAGGTGGCCCTTGTCGATCGCCTCGGCGACGCTGGTGTCGAGCAGGCGGAGGAACTCCTCGACCTGGCGGTACTTCGCCTGCCGGCTCGGCTTGAGGCGACCGTCCTTGTCGCTGATGCCGAGGGCGATGAAGACGGGGTCGTCCTCCGGCAGGAGCCGCTGCTTGGCGCGGTCGTGGGCGCGCTCGAGGACGAGGTCGGTGGCCGCGGCGGCTGCTGCGCCGGCCGGGGCGGTCTCACGCGGCCGGCTGTGCACCAGCGCCTCGAGCTTCTTGGTCACCCGCAGGGCGTGGTGCTCGGTGACGGTCTCGACGTTCCAGTGCCCGAACGGCACGTCGAGGAGCGCGTCGACCGCCTCGCGGGCCTCCTCCGAGCGGGCCGGGTGGTTGGCGGTGTGCGCCTGGGTCTCGTCGTAGCGCACCACCTGCAGGTGCAGGCCGGCCTTCAGCTCGACGTAGCGCAGCTCGACCCGCCGCCAGTCCGGGGTGGTGCCCTTCTGGCGACCGGAGCCGACCGCCTTGACCAGCACGTCAGGGTCGAGGATCAGCGCCCGCATCCGGGCCAGGGCGCGCAGGAGTGGCTCGCTCATCGGTTCACCAGGGAGGCGATCACGACGATCAGCAGGAGACCGACCAGGGCCGCAGGGATGACGAGGCGGCGCTGCTTCGGATTCACCCGCTCAGTTTAGGAGCGGGGGCCCCGCCGGCGGGCATCGGAGCGGCGGGTCTCGCCGGCGCCCGCGGGTGGGCGGTGAGTTGTCCACCGACTCTGGCGACGCATCGGTGGGTGGCTCACCGCCGCCGCGGCGTGTCGTCGGCGGCGCGCCGACTACGCGGTGAGTGATCCACCGAATCGCGATCCGGAACGGTGGACAACTCACCGCCCGGTGGACAGCTCACCGCCCGGTGGACAGCTCACCTAACGGCGGACAGCTCACCGCCCGGTGGACAGCTCACCGCCCGGCGGCCGCCTCCTCCACGCGCGAGGCCAGCAGCTCGGCCAGGTGCATCGTCGGCACACCGGCG
>JAPSKJ010000380.1 GCA_031177735.1 Nocardioides sp. | reverse complement strand
GCAGCGGCCAGGTCGACCTGGCCGACGACCTGGTGGTCCACCCGCGCCTGGTGACCGCGGCCCGCGATGCGCTGGAGTCCGGCGCGCCGATCCTGTGCGACGCGACCATGGTCGCCACCGGCGTGACGCGCAGCCGGCTCCCGAAGGACAACGACGTCCTCTGCCTGCTCAACGACCCCCGGGTGCCCGACCTGGCCCGCGCGTGGCACACCACCCGCACCGCCGCCGCCGTCTCGCTGTGGGAACCGATGCTGGACGGCGCCGTGGTGGCGATCGGCAACGCACCGACCGCGCTGTTCCACCTGCTCGAGATGGTCCTCGACGGTGCGCCCCGCCCGGCCGCCATCGTCGGCTGTCCGGTCGGCTTCATCGGGGCCGCCGAGTCCAAGCAGGCGCTGGTCGACCTCGCCGCCGATCACGGCATCGAGATCCCCTACGTCACCGTGCGCGGTCGCCGGGGTGGGTCGGCGATGACCTCCTCGGCGCTCAACGCACTCGCCCAGGAGGCGGAATGAGCACCCCACCACCTCCCTCCGCTCCGGGCACCGCGGGTGCTCCGCAGGACCTGCGCGGCCGGTTCACCATCGTCGGCCTCGGCCCCGGGGACCCCGAGCTGATCACCCTGAAGGCGGCCCGGCTCATCGGCGCGGCCGCCGTCGTCGCCTACCACGCAGGAGTGCGCAAGCAGTCGCACGCGCGCCGGATCGCCGCCGCCGTGGTCCCCGAGGGCGCGATCGAGGAGGAGCTGCGCTACCCGGTCACCACGGGGACCACCGACCACCCCGGTGGGTACGTCGGCGCGATGGCCGAGTTCTACGAGTCCTGTGCCGCGCGGCTGGCCGCCCACCTCGACGCCGGCCGTGACGTCGTCCTGCTCGCCGAGGGCGACCCGCTCTTCTACGGCTCCTCGATGTACCTCCACGACCGGTTCAAGGACGTCTACCAGACCGAGGTCGTGCCCGGCGTGCCCGCCTTCGCGGCCGCGACCGCGGCGATCGCGGGCAGCTCGGGACCGCTGGTGCGGCAGACCGACGTGCTCACGGTGCTGCCCGGCACACTGCCCGAGCCCGAGCTCGCCCGGCGGCTCGCGGACACCGACGGCGCGATCATCATGAAGCTCGGCCGGACGTTCCCGGCGGTCCGCTCGGCGCTCGAGCAGGCCGGCCGGCTCGACGGCGCGTGGTACGTCGAACGGGCCTCCCAGCCCGAGCAGCGGTGGCTGCCGGTGGCCGAGGTGGATCCGGACTCGGTGCCGTACTTCTCCCTCGTCGTGGTGCCCGGCGACACCGCCCAGCCGCCGACCGCCGACCGGCTCCGGTCTCCCGGGCAGCAGCCGGAGCAGGCAGGGGTCCCCGCGCAGGACCCGGCCGAGCTGCTGGTCGTCGGCCTCGGGCCCGGCCCGGACGGCTGGCTCACCCCGGAGGCGTCGGCGGCGCTCGCGGAGGTCGACCACGTGGTCGGCTACGGCCCCTACGTCGCCCGGGTGCCGCAGCGGCCGGGGCTCACCCGGCACGCCTCGGGCAACACCGTCGAGGTCGACCGTGCCCGTGCCGCGCTCGCGCTGGCGAAGGCGGGGGAGCGGGTCGCCGTCGTCTCCGGCGGCGACGCCGGGGTCTTCGGGATGGCGGCCGCCGTCTTCGAGGCGGCGCAGGACCCGGCGTACGCGCGGGTCGCCATCCGGGTGCTGCCCGGTGTCAGCGCGGTCCAGGCGGTGGCCGCGCGGGCGGGCGCCCCGATCGGCGCCGACTTCGCCGTGGTCAGCCTCTCGGACCGGCTCAAGCCGTGGCAGGTCGTCGAGCGGCGCCTGCGCGCGATCGCCGAGGCCGACCTGGTGCTCGCGATCTACAACCCCGCCTCGCGCTCGCGCACCGAGCAGGTGGCCACCGCCCAGCGCGTGCTGCTCGAGCACCGCAAGCCCGACACCGTGGTGGTGGTCGGACGCGACATCGGCCGGGCCGAGGAGTCGCTGACCGTCACCACACTCGCCGAGCTCGACCCCACGACCATCGACATGAAGTGCCTGCTCATCGTGGGCGCCTCGACCACGCGGGTGGGCGCGGCCGGCGTCTGGACCCCGCGGTTCGTGGAGGGCTGATGGTCGTCCACTTCGTAGGAGCGGGACCCGGCGCTGCGGACCTGCTCACCGTGCGCGCCACCCGGCTGCTGGCCGCGGCCGACCTCGTGCTCTACCCCGGCACCTACCTCGACCCGGCGGTGCTGGAGCACGCCAGCCCCGGCGCCGAGCTGGTCGACACCCAGCACCTCGACCTCGACCGGATCACCGATCGGCTGCTCACCGCGCACCGGGCCGGCCACGAGGTGGTCCGCCTCGCCTCCGGCGACCTGTCGGTCTACTCGGCCCTGGCCGAGCAGACCCGGCGGCTCGACGCGGCCGGGGTGCCGTGGGACGTCACACCGGGCGTGCCGGCGTACGCCGCCGCGGCAGCGCTGGTGGGCCGCGAGCTCACGGTGCCGCTGCTCGCCCAGTCCGTGGTGCTCACCCGCACCCAGGCGCGGTCGACGGCGATGCCCGAGACCGAGTCGCTGGCCGCCTTCGCCGCCACCCGGGCCACGCTCGTGCTGCACCTGGCGATCACCCGGACGCGCGAGCTGATGGCCGAGCTCGAGCCGGACTACGGCGCCGACTGCCCGGTCGTGGTCGTGCACCGCGCCAGCCAGCCCGACGAGCACGTGCTGCACGGCACGGTGGCCACCATCGCCGATGCCGTCGAGCAGGCCGGGCTGCGGCAAGCGGCGGTCATCCTGGTCGGCCGGGCACTGGACCCGCGGCCCGGTGGCGAGTCGTTCCTCTACGACCCGGCCCGGGAGCGCAAGCGTTGATCCCCGACGAGGCGCTGTACGCCGTCATCAACCGCCGCCGCGACACCCGCACCGAGTTCACCGGGCAGCCGGTCGACCCGGCCGCGCTCGAGCGCATCCTCGCCGCCGCGCACTGTGCGCCGAG
>JAPSKJ010000379.1 GCA_031177735.1 Nocardioides sp. | reverse complement strand
CGGGCGACCTCGGTGGCGGGCAGCGAGGGGATCACGTTCATCGCCCGCAGCTCCGTGCGGAGCAGGTCGGTGACCAGGGCGAGGCGTTCGCTCGCGTCGGTGGCCTCGAGCAACGTCTGCCGCTCGGCCATCGGCAGCGGTGCACAGGCGGCGAGCGTCCAGGAGAGGTACTCCGGGTCCTTCGGGAGCGCGCCGCTGAACGGGTCGGCCCCGATGCCGGCGAGGACCGCCCGGTAGGCCGAGAAGGTGGCCCGCGCGTGCTCCAGCACGATCTCCGGCACCTCCACCCGCGGCTCGGGACGCTCGCTCACGTGCCCGACCGGGAACGGCCCGCTGGCATCCAGCCGGTCCAGCTGGATCCGGTCGACGCCGACGGCCACGATGTCGAAGCTGCCGTCGGGGTGCGACTCCACCTCGGTCAGCTGCATCCGCACACCGACCCGGAACAGCGACTGGGCGCCGTGGTCGCCGACCTCGTAGCCCTCGCGGATCCCGACCGAGCCGAACACCCGCTCGGCCGGGTCGTCCAGGCGCAGCAGGTGGTGCACCATCGCCCGGTAGCGGTCCTCGAAGACGCGCAACGGCACGCTCGCTCCCGGGAACAGCACGAGGTTCAGCGGGAACATCGGCAGCGCGAGCGTCACACGGCCAACCTAGTCGCCCCGAGGCGGATCAGCGTCGACATCAGCGGTAGCCGACCGCCGCGTCCACCCGGTGGTGGTAGCGGTGACCCACCTTCCCGCCCAGCACGGCGCCCAGCAGCATCACCACCAGCACGACGACCGCCGTGACGGCGACGCCCCAGCCCAGCTGGTCGCTGCTGAGCCCGATCGACGGCAGTTCGATCTGCTCCAACACGTTGTAGCGCGAGCCGAACAGCGCGCCGACACCGGCGGCCAGCAGCATCGCGACGAGGGCGATCACCCACACACCCACGCCCTGGCGGCCACCGTCGAAGCGCGACATCCGGCCGGCGACGTACCCACCGGTGTAGTAGCCGATGAACATCACCACGGCCAGCGCGATGGCGGCGCCGAGACCGATCGTCTCGGCGTTGGCCTCCGCCTCGGCCGGGCCCAGGTCCAAGTTGGCGCCCGCCGCGGTCGCGACGGCGGAGGCGATGCCGGCGAGCAGCACCGTCACCCCGACGGCGACGAGCCAGCCGAAGAAGCAGGCGCCCCAGTTGATCCCGCCGAAGTGCTCGTGCGCCGCCTCCTGGTGGCTGTGCAGCGTCTCGGGCTCGCGGTGGCCGGCCGCGTGCGCCCCGCCGCGGGTGGCCTGGCCGGGGTCGTGGGCGGCGTCGTCGGTGTGGTCGTCGGTGTGGCCGTCGGTGTCGTGACCGCTGCGGCCCGTGTGCTCACCTGCGGTGCCACCGTGGTGGTCGTCGTGGTGACGGAGGCGATTGATCAGCGCATGTCGTGCCATGAGGTCCTCCTAGACGCTCTCGGTCCTCATCCGGTGACCGGGAGCGGGCCGGTCCATGCGACGCCCTATGCGACACCGCCGGCTCGCTGAGGGCTCGGGGGAGGATGTCCGCCAGGCGTCGCCGAGGCGGCTCCGGGCGGCTGCGGCTCGTAGACTGGACGCATGATCCGCCGCATCGACCTGCGCCGCTCCGCGATGACCGCGGGGCCCGTCGACTACCGCCGGGCCGTGCCCCGCGCGGAATTCGATGTCGAGGCGGCGACGCATGTGGTGCAGCCGATCATCGACGCGGTCCGTGACCGCGGCGTGGCGGCCATCGTGGAGTTCAACGCCCGCTTCGACGGCGTCGAGCAGACCGACATCGCCGTGCCGGCCGAGGCGCTCCGGCGTGCGCTGGACGAGCTCGCCCCCGACATCCGCGCGGGACTCGAGGAGTCGATCGCGCGGCTGCGCGCCACCTGCGCCAACGAGCTGGAGACCGACGCCGTCACCGAGCTCGGCCCCGGCGCCCGGGTCACCCACCGCAAGGTGCCGGTCGGCCGGGTCGGCCTGTACGTGCCCGGTGGGCTGGCGCCGCTGGTCTCCAGCGTGCTGATGAACGTCGTGCCCGCCCAGGTGGCCGGCGTGGAGTCGATCGCGCTGGCCTCGCCGCCCCAGAAGGACTTCGGCGGCCTCCCGCACCCCACGATCCTCGCGGCCTGCGCGCTCCTCGGCATCTCGGAGGTGTACGCCGTCGGCGGCGCCCAGGCGATCGCCATGTTCGCCTACGGCGTCGATGACGGCCACACGCGCGTGAAGAGCGTCGACCTGGTGACCGGCCCCGGCAACATCTACGTCGTCACCGCCAAGCGGCTGCTCAAGGGCCAGGTCGGCATCGACTCCGAAGCCGGCCCCACCGAGATCGCGATCCTCGCCGACGACACCGCCGACGCCACCTACGTCGCCGCCGACCTGATCAGCCAGGCCGAGCACGACCCGTTGGCCGCCTCGGTGCTCGTCACCGACAGCGAGCGGCTCGCCGACGACGTCGTGGCCGAGCTCGACAAGCAGGTCTCCGCGACCCGTCACGTCGAGCGCATCCGCACCGCCCTGTCGGGCACCCAGTCGGGCATCGTGCTGGTCGACGACATGGAGCAGGGCCTCGACGTGGTCAACGCCTACGCCGCGGAGCACCTCGAGATCCACACCGCCGCCGCCGACGTGCACGCCAGCCGGGTGCGCAACGCCGGCGCGATCTTCATCGGGCCCTACGCGCCGGTCAGCCTCGGCGACTACTGCGCCGGCTCCAACCACGTGCTGCCGACCGCCGGCTGCGCCTGCCACTCCTCGGGGCTCTCGGTGCGCGCGTTCACCAAGTCGGTCCACGTCGTCGACTACGACCGCGCCGCCCTCGCGGCGGTCAAGGACCACGTGGTGACCCTGGCCGAGGCCGAGGACCTGCCCGGCCACGGCGCCGCGGTGACGGTGCGGTTCCCTCCCGCGGGACCGGCACGGTGAGCTGGCCGCCGATCCGGGAGGAGCTGCGCGGCATCGAGCCCTACGGCGC
>JAPSKJ010000378.1 GCA_031177735.1 Nocardioides sp. | reverse complement strand
GGCTCAGACCGTGGCCGGCTCCTGGTCGTCGTCGCGGAAGTGTTCGGCCAGGTGCGGCCGGTGCAGGCTCTCGCCCTCCACGTCGACGTTCGGGATGATCCGGTCGAGCCACGCCGGGAGGTACCACGCCTTCTCGCCCATCAGGTACATCAGCGCGGGGATCAGCACCATCCGCACGATGAAGGCGTCGAAGATGACCGCCGCGGCGAGTGCGAAGCCCATCGACTGGATGATCGGCTCGTCCATGAAGATGAAGCCGGCGAAGACCGACGTCATGATCAGCGCGGCCGCGGTCACGACCCGGGCGCTGTTGCGGAAGCCGTCGACGACGGCCTCGCGGTAGGACGCCCCGTGGACGTGCGCCTCCCGGATCCGGGTCACCAGGAACACCTGGTAGTCCATCGCCAGCCCGAAGACGACGCCGATCAGGAAGATCGGGATGAAGCTGACGATCGGCTGGCCCGGGAACCACCCGAACGCGCCCTCCTGGAAGATCGCGACCGTGGCGCCCAGGGTGGCCATCACCGAGAGCAGGAAGCCGAGCGTCGCGGTGAGCGGCACCAGCAGGGAGCGGAACACCATCACCAGCAGGATGAACGCCAGGCCGATGACGATCGCGAGGTAGATCGGCAGCGCGTCGGCGAGCATCTTGGACACATCGGTCTGGATCGCGGTGATGCCGGTGACCCCGACGCTCACGCCGGTCTCCTCCTCGATGTCGGCCTCGCCCGTGCGGAGCGCCTCGAGCAGGCCCTCGGTCTCGGTGCTCTCGGGGGCCGACGACGGCTGGAGCATGATCATCGCGCCGCTCTCGTTGCTGCCGGCGAGCAGCGCGCTGACCACGTCGTCCTGCCCGGCCGCCCACGCGGTCACGGCCTGGTACGCCGCCTGCTGCTCCGCCGGCTCGTCGAGCTGGCGCCCGTCGACCACCAGGAGCATGGGGGCCAGGCGACCCGGACCGAAGGCCTCGGTGATCAGGTCGGCGGCCTTGCGCTGGGTGGTGTCGGCCGCCGCGGTGCTGTCCGACGGCAGGGCCAGGTGCAGGTCCTTGGCCGGGATCGCCAGCGCGCCGAGGCCGACGACCACCAGCAGCACCCAGGCCAGCGGCGCCTTGCCGATCAGGCGGGCCCAGCGGACGCCGTTGTTGAGAATCCGACCGCCCGCCTCACGGGCCGGGACATAGCGGCGGAACCGGCCGCCGAACGCCTTCGACTTCAACATGCCCAGTGCCGCAGGGATCAGGGTGAGAGCGACCAGGACCGCCACGACCACGGTCACCGCGGCGCCCAGACCCATCGCGGTGAGGAAGGAGATGCCCACGACGCTGAGCGCCACCAGCGCGATGATCACGGTGAGGCCGGCGAAGACGACCGCCGATCCGGCGGTGCCGACGGCGACGCCGACCGCCTCCTCGCGGTCATCGGTGTGCTCGAGCTCGCCGCGGTAGCGGGCCAGGATGAACAGCGCGTAGTCGATCCCGACCGCGAGGCCGAGCATGCTGGCCAGCGCGGTGGTGCTGGAGGGCACCTCGGCGAACGCCGTCATCGCGGTGATGCCGGTGACGCCGATGCCGACGCCGATGCCGGCGGTGATGATCGGCATGCCGGCGGCGACCAGGGAGCCGAAGGTCAGCGCCAGGATGAGCAGCGCGAAGGCGATGCCGATCAGCTCGGAGGTGCCGCCCATCGGCACCATCTCCTGCATCGCCGCGCCGGAGACCTCGACGGTCAGGCCGGTGTCCCGGGCGTCGTCCATGACCTCCCGGACCTCGTCCTGCATCTCGGGGGTCACGTCGGTGACCATCTCCGCATCGAAGGCGAAGTCGATCGTGCCGATCCGGCCGTCCTCCGACAGCGGGGTGGCGGCCGCGGCCTGCGCCTGCGCCTGTGCCAGGGCGGCCGCGCGATCGAACGGCTGGCCGGCGGCCTGTGCCGCGGCCTCGGCCTGGTCGACACCGGAGCCGACCTGCGCCTCCAGCCCCGCGGCCGCCTCGACCGGCCCGACGACGCCGTCCGTCACGTCGGGGAGGGCGTTGAGCTCCTCCACCAGGGCGGCCACGCCGCCGGCGTACGCGGGCTCGGAGAGGGTGTGCCCCTGGGGCGCCGCGACGACGATGGTCGCGGTCGGGGCCTCGACGGAGGTGGCGTCGGGGAAGAGCTCCTGCTGCAGCTCGGCGGCCTCGACCGACTCGATGCCGGGGATGGAGAAGGTGTTGGACATCGGCTTGGACAGCGCACCGGCGACGGCGCCCACGGCGATGAGTGCGACGAGCCAGGCGGCGAGGAAGATCGGCCAGCGCCGGTAGGCGGTCTTGCCGAGTCGGTAGAGCAGGGTGGCCATGGTGGTGGTCTCCTGGGTGGTGGTGGCGGGGTGTCGGCGACGATGGGCCGGGGGCTCAGTCCCGGAAGAGAGCGACGACGGTGTCGAAGACGCGGGCGTAGTGCTCGGCGGCGGAGGTGTCCGGATCGGCCACCAACGCGTCCAGGGTGGTGTCGAAGAGGCCGATGATCAGGCGCGCGGCGATGCGGGCCGCCTCCTCGTCGACGCGGCCGGCCTCGCGCTGGACGATCGCGTCGGCGAGCACGTGGCTGACCTTCACGAACCGGTCGTGCGCCGACTTCAGCAGACGCGGGTCGGCGGCGATCAGCCGACGGATCCGGGCGATGTCGGCGACGGTCGCCTCGCCGTCCTTGGCCTCCAGGACGGTGACGACGAGGTCGCGCAGGTCGCGCATCAGGTGGCCGGTCGGGCCCCCGGCGACGAAGGTCTCCAGGTGACCGGGATCCGGCTCGCGCTCCGGGCCGAGCACCGCGTCGACCTTCCCCGGCACGTAGTTGAACAGGGTGCGCCGGGAGACGCCCGCCCGCACGGCCAGCTCGTCCATGGTGAAGCCGTCGAGACCGCGCTCGTCGGCGAGCTGCTGAGCACACGTCGTGATCGTCCGCGAGGTCCGCTCGCGACGCTCCTCAATTGCACTCTTGACCATG
>JAPSKJ010000377.1 GCA_031177735.1 Nocardioides sp. | reverse complement strand
CCTGCGCATCGTCCGCGCCCTTCAAGACGGGGATGCCGAAGCCGCGCGGCAGCGGATGCACGAGCACTTCGATGACGTCCGGCGCCGAGCGTCCCTCCTGCAGCGTGAACCGCGTCCGGAACGACCCGCGGCGACCGCACTGCGCCGCATGACCTCATGACCCGACGCACGCCCACCATCGGCCGGGGCGCCTCGGCGATGCGCCTCGGACGGGCGGCGCTGACCATCCGGGTGCCCCTGGCGCGGGCGGCCGGCGTCATCTCGGACTCCCCGGAGGGACCAGCATGAGCAGAATTCCGATCTATCGCGAGGCTCAGACGCGGCTCCGCGACTTCATCACCGAGCAAGGCCTCCGGCCCGGTGACCGGCTGCCCTCCGAGGCCGCTCTCGCCGATCGACTCGGAGTCAACCGCCTCTCCCTGCGCGAAGCCACCAGGAGCTTGCAGGCCCTCGGCGTCATCGAGGCCCAGCAGGGCAAC
Organism: Nocardioides sp.; assembly: GCA_031177735.1. Classification (GTDB taxonomy): domain Bacteria; phylum Actinomycetota; class Actinomycetes; order Propionibacteriales; family Nocardioidaceae; genus Nocardioides. The sequence continues at coordinate 2,509 of JAPSKJ010000377.1, read as the reverse complement.
GGACTCTTCGTCGCGCAGTTCTCGCTCGCGCCACTCATCGAGCAGCTCCCCTACGGGCTAGCCACCCCGGGGACGACGCTCGACGAGGTTCTCACCGCCCGTGAGGCGATGGAGGTGGGCCTGATCCCCGCGGTCGTCCGCAGTGCCGACAGCGTCAACCTCACGCGGTGCGAACAGCTCGCTCACACCATGATCGAGCTGGAGGCGGCCGGACAATCGACCGTCGAGGTCGACAAGGAGTTCCACCTCCAGCTGTACAAGAGCCTGGACAACCCGTTGGTCGACAACCTGATCGAGGTGTTCTGGGACCTGTTCGTAAAGTTGGGCGACGCCATCCCGGCGCCGGAGGACGCCCGCCGCGGCGAGCGGCACATGGCCATCGTGCGAGCGCTCCAGGCCCAGGACCCGGCTGCCAGTCTCGTTCGGATGCAGGAACACTTCGCCGATGTGCGCAAGCGAGCGGCCGACCTGCCCCCGCAAGCGCAGGGATCGTCATGACACTGGACGGCGTCTGGGCCACCGCGCTCGTGCCCTGGACCACCGAAGACGAGGTCGATCTCGCCCGCCTGCGCGTCCAGCTGCGCACGCTCGCGGCCTCGGGGGTGGACGGCATCTACGCCCACGGCACGGCGGGCGAGTTCCACGCGTTGTCCGCCGAGGAGCACCGCACGGTGAGCGAGGTGGTCGCCGAGGTGTGTCGCGACTCCGGGCTGCCGTTCCAGATCGGCGCGAACCACATGAGCGCGCAGACCGTGCTCGAGCGAACGCGGATCGCCGCTGCCCTGGCCCCCGTCGCCATCCAGGTCACGCTCCCGGACTGGCTGCCCCTCACCACCGACGAGGTGCTCCGCTTTCTCGAGGAGGTCGCGGCCGTCGCCGGGCCGATCCCGCTGGTCCTCTACAACCCACCCCACGCGAAGACCCTGCTCACCCCCGATCAGCTCGGCCTCGTCGCCGCTCGGGCACCGTCGCTAGAGGCGGTCAAGGTTGCTGGCGGCGACGACGCGTGGTGGGCACAGATGCGGCGCCACGCCCCCTCGCTCGCGGTGTTCGTGCCCGGACATCACCTCGCATCCGGCTACCGTCGCGGCGCGGCCGGGTCCTACTCCAACGTGGCCGCCCTGAGCCCGACCGGAGCGGCACGCTGGTGGCGGCTCATCCAGGAGGACCTGACCGCAGCCGAACGGGTCGAGGCCGACATCAGGTCGTTCTTCGACGACCACATCGTGCCGCTGCAGCTGTCCGGTTACGGGCCGCCCGCGCTCGACAAGGCGCTCGCACACATCGGTGGCTGGTGCGACACCGGCACCGCCGTGCGCTGGCCGGCCTCAGCCGTGCCGCAGGCACACGCCGAGGAGCTCCGAGCCGAAGCCAGGCGACGGCTGCCTCTGCTCTTCACCTGACCGCGTCCGCAGCGCGGTCAGTCGGCCGGGCGCTCGTTGTAGCTGCCGGCGAGCTCCTGCCCGGTCAACGCGGCGATCGCCGCCATGATCTCGTCGGTCAGCAGCCGACGGGCCTTGCCGAGCGGCAGGGCGGCGTACTCCTCGCTGGGGAGGATGGGTGTCCCGAACCGCACGGTCACCGGCGTGATCCGTGGCCGGCCGGCGTCGACGGGCAGCACCCGCTCGGTGCCGAGCAGGCCCACGGGCACGACGGGCACGCCGGCGGTCAGGGCGAGGTGGGCCACCCCCGTGCGACCGCGGTAGAGCCGCCCGTCTCGGGAGCGGGTGCCCTCGGGGTAGATCCCGAACGCCTCTCCCCGACCGAGCACCTCCAGCGCCGTGCCGAGGCTGTCGAGAGCCGACTTGGTGTCGTCGCGGTCGACCGGCAGCATCCCGAGGCTCTCGAACCACGCCTTGGTGATCCGGCCCTTGATGCCGGTGCCGGTGAAGTAGTCGGACTTCGCGAGGAAGACGACCTTGCGCGGTGCGACCGCGGGGATGACCACGGAGTCGATGAAGCTGAGGTGGTTGCTGGCCAGGATCACCGGGCCGGTGCGCGGCACGTGCTCCAGACCCTCGACCGTGGGCCGCCACACCGCGCGCAGGACGGGAGGCACGACGCGGTGCAGCACTCCGTACATCACGGTGGCGATCCTGCTGGTTACCGGTGCGTTGCGCGAATCCATCGAGGTGGCGCTCGTCGAGCGACGGTCGGTCTCCACTGACAGACATGTCTGTCACCGGAGCCGATCCGAGCGGAACGGGGCGGCCCGGACACAGCGGCCGCAGCTGCGCCGACCACCGGACGGGACCATCGACGCATCCGCGCTCCTAGAGCAAGCCAGCCACCACGTCGGCGGCGCGCCGCAGGTCCACCGCCTCCTCGTGCCGGGCCGCGGCCTCGCACGCCAGCGCCCGGGCCCGGATCTCCGCCACCTCCGCGGTGGCCAGGGCGCGCTCCTCGCCGTCGGAGAGGTCGCGACGCTGCGCCTCCGCCGCTCCGAGCCCGCTCGCCGCGCCGGCGACGTGCTCGGAGGTGACCTGGAGCCGGCCGTCGTCGGCGACGA
>JAPSKJ010000376.1 GCA_031177735.1 Nocardioides sp. | reverse complement strand
GGCGCGTAGCCGGCCTTGGTCACGGTCACCTCGACGCGGATCCGCTTGCCGACCCACTTCCGCTTGAGCTTCTGGGTGGCCTGGGTGCCGATCGCCTTCTTGCCGGCGTACCACTGGTAGCTCACGGTCTCCGGGGTCGCGTTGTAGAGACCGACGTCGATTCGGATCGTGCGACCAGCGCGGAACTTGCCCGCCATCGTGGGACGCACGATGTGGGCGAAGGTCGCCAGCGGCTGCGGTCCCGGGACGCCGGGAGTGCCGGTGACCGGTGGGTTGGTGGACGACGCCCCCTCGGTCCACCAGGAGTCGCCGTAGGTCGTGTCTCGCAGCGCGTTGGTCACGCAGTGGATCTGGCCGCTGCGGCTCGTGTAGAAGTAGTCCTCGGCCCACTGGACCTGAGTGCCGACCTCGGCGAACCGCTTCTCGATCTCGGCCTGGAAAAGGTCCTCGCCGTCGACTGCCGGCGTGTGCTGGGTCGGGATGAAGACGACGTCATGGCCGGTGCCGATGAGGTTGGCCGCGTTGGGGATCTGGACCCCGACCCGGCCGTAACCGCGAGAGTCGGTGTAGAGCACGGGGACACGGACGATGTCGTCCTCGGTGAGCCCGGTCTCCTTCTTCAGGACGCTCAGCGCACGGTTGACCCCCGCGTGGCCGATGGCGGTGCCGGAGATGATGGCCGGGCTCGCGACGGCCTCAGCCACGGTCATGGTGGGCGGCGTGTTGCCTTCGACCGGGACGGCGTCGTACGGCGTGTAGAGGGTCTCGCCGCCGCGGCCGGCCTCGACCAGCTCGGTCAGCAGGTCGAGCGCCAGCTTCGGGTCCGCGGCCACCAGGGTCCAGCCACGCGCGTTGTCAGCCGGAACGACCGACATGAACTCGTCGATGTGGCCCACGCTGAGCCAGCTGGTGTCGACGATGATCGGATCCTGGAAGCCCTGCAAGGCCAGCATCTCGTTGAACGCCGGGTCCGCGGTGTATCCGGTGCCCGGGACCGCGCCGAGGACCTTGCGGCCGAGCGGGAAGTTCTCGCCGTCATGCTCGTAGGCAGGCACCGTGCCGTAGTTGCCGGTGGATCCGCGGGAGTCGTAGGACATCCCCGGGATCGTGGCCGGGACGTACGCGGGGTCGAAGTGCTGGATGCCGGCGACGTCGGGACCGCGCAGCTCGGTGAAGACCACCCGGCCGGTCTGGCGGAACGGGTTCACTCCAGCGTTGTCGCGCCCATCGCGAACGGGCGCGCGGACGAAGACCCGCATCTGCTGCTCGCCCGCGGACGAGGGGATCGACATCAGGCCCGGCTCCATGATGTCCTGCGTCCAGATGTCGGTGCCGTTGCCGCCACCCCGGGCGCCCTGCATGCTCGGAAGCTTGACGAGCTCGACGTCGTCGTCCATCCGGTCCATGCCGGCCAGGAAGTCGGCGGTCAATGCTTCGGCATTGCGCTGGGTGCGGATCGTGCCCGCGGTCGGCTCCGGCATCGTGACGCCCTCGTAGACCGACGTAGCGTTGTCGGCCATGTAGAGCTTCTCGACCGGCATCCGGTCGGTCGCGAACAGCAGCGGGGCGACGCGCATCTCGACCTGGTCGGTCGCCACCTGACGCTCGCCAGCGCGGTGCACCACGCGCAGGATGACGGTGCCGTCCCACGACTCGTCGCGGATGATGTCCTTGCCCTCGACGCCGAGCTCGACGCCGGCCCCGAGCAGGTCGGCGGGGACCATCCCGTTGGCCGGCAGCGGCGTCCAGTCGCCGGCGGCGGTGCCGGCACCCCGGCGGAGGAAGACGTTGACCTTTGCCGCGCCGACGCCGCGCAGCTCGACCCGCACGGAGTCGACCGCACCCGCCGTGACCGGCAGCACCTGCACCCGGGCGAGGTCCAGGACGTCGGAGTCGCCGTTGACCACGTCGTCCGCAGCGTCGTTGCACGAGGCGAGCTGCACGTCGGTCAGCTGAGTGGTGCCGTCCGCGCCGATGACCGGGCAGGACTGCAGGTCGTCGTCGAGGTTGGCCAGGAACAGCGCGCCGCTCTCCTTGATCCAGCTGCCGCGGCCGGCGGCGTCGGCGGAAGTGATCACGCCGTCGCGGTCGGTGTCGGCCAGGATCAGGGGTACGTCAGTGACGGCCGTCGCGGCCGGCGGACCGACGGCGGTGACAGCCAGGCCGGCGCCGAGGACGGCGGTAGCCAGGAGCGCCCCGGAACGGTGCCGGGAGCGGGAACGGGCGGACATGCGATCTCTTTTCGGTCGGTGACGAATAGCGCCCGTAGCGGGTGCCGGACGTCATCGAACGCGACCACCGTGTCCGCGATGTTGTGGTCACGAGACAGTCAGATGCGATGAAGTGAGACGTCAACTGAGACGGGTGTCGTGCCCACTCAGATCGCCCACGGTGTCGGCATGGTCGGAGTGACCGTGGGTGAGCCGGGCGGCCTCGCCCAACGCCAGCACCCGGGCGCCGAGTGCGAACCCGTGGAGGTCGGGAGTCCGGAGGAGATACTCCTGCGCGACGAGGTGCTTGATCATCCGGTACACCGTGGCGCGCGACATGGGCAACGCATCGACCAGTTCGCGCGTGGTCACCCCGGGCCCGAGCTGAGCCACGGCCTCGAGCAGGGCGAACGCGCCGTCGAGTGCCGCCGGCTGCCGGGCCAAGAACCCCTCGCCCCGCTCAGCGGCCATCGCCATCACCTGGGGCGCCGAGGAGGGCGACGTCGGGGATCACCGGCGCGTCGTGGAGCCCGACCCTGACGAGCGGGCGTCGGACCACTGTGGCCCGCCAGAGCAGACCCAGTCCGAGGACGCCCAGGCCCACCAGGACCGGCAGCTCGGATCCCTCGCTGAGCACCTGGTCAGTCCGGACCACCGCGACAGCGACGACCCCACCCAGGGTGGCGATCGCCAGGAGTACGGTGCGCTTGCGAAGCTCGTCGAGGCGCCGCAGGAACGGCACCAGCGCCACGGCGGCCAACCCGTACGTGACACACATGATCAGCGTCG
>JAPSKJ010000375.1 GCA_031177735.1 Nocardioides sp. | reverse complement strand
GCCGCGGAGGACACCCTGGCCGACACCAGCCTCGACACCTTCCAGCGCGTCTCCCGCACGATCGACAACCCCGCCGAGGGTGAGCCGGTCCAGGCGCAGGTGACCCTGGAGGAGGGCTACGACGGCGTCTGGCTGCCGACGGTGGGTGCGCTGACCTCGCTGGAGTTCGAGCAGCCCGACGCCGACCGGCTCCAGGAGTCCTTCCGCTACAACCTCGCCAGTGGCACCGCGATCGTGCCGGGCGGTCTGCAGCCGGGCGTCACCTACACCATCACCGCTGTGCTGCCCGAGGACTCCCTCGACGAGACCACCCCGGCGTCCCCCGAGCTGCCGAGCGCCGCCGCCGATGCCGCCTTCCTCGACACCCAGGCGCGCGAGTGGACCGACGGCGAGACCGACCCGATGCGCCGGGTCTTCGCCGCCGCGGCGCACCTGAAGACCGTCGGCAAGTACACCGACGGTGTCGCGCCCGAGGAGCGGGCCTACCACGCCGGCCACCACGTGAAGCGGCTCTTCGACGAGTTCGTCAACGCCCCGATCATGGCGGGCGACGACGAGCAGTACGCCGCCACGATGGCGCTGCTGGCGAACCGGATCGGCGTGCCGGCCCGGGTCGTGATGGGTGCCGCGGTGCCGGCGGGTGGCGTGATCCGCGGCGCCGACGTGCAGGCCTGGGTCGAGCTCCGGGTCGCCGACGGCACCTGGCGCACCCTGCCCACCAGCGCCTTCATGGACTACGACAAGCCGGCTGAGCTGCCGCCGCAGGAGGAGCAGGAGATGAGCGGCTCGGTCGTGCCGCCGCCCGCTCCGGTGCCGCCACCCTCGACCGCCGGCGAGCAGACCGACAGCGAGCTCAAGACGCGCGCCGACGCCGACGACGCCTCCGACCCCGCCTTCGAGCTGCCCACCTGGGTGATCGTGGTGCTTGCCGTGGTCGGCGGTCCGCTCCTGCTCCTGCTCCTCCTCACCGGGGTGATCCTCGGCCTCAAGGCCTGGCGCCGACACCGCCGCCGCACCCGCGGACGCGCCTCGACCAGGCTCGCGGGTGCGTGGCGGGAGTACGTCGACCACGCCCGCGACCTGGGCCACCCGGTGCCGGTGCGCGACGGGCTCACCCGTCGCGAGCAGGCCGGCCGGCTGGGCACCCCGATCGCCCACGACCTCGCCCGCGCCGCCGACGCCGTCGTCTTCGGGCCGGTCGCGCCGGACGACGAGCAGGCGGCGGCGTACTGGCGCGAGGTGGAGACCTCCCGCCGTGCCCTCTCCGCCACGGTGAGCCGCCGCCGACGGCTGCGGGCAGCGCTCAGCCTGGTGACCTTCCGGGTGCGCTGGACCAAGGAGCCCGAGCCCGTGGTGCCGCGCACGCTGCCCGACCGGAACATCGAGGAGCCCGAGCTGGTTGGGTCCTGAGTGGCCCCGAAGCTGAGTGTCCTCGACCTCGTCCCCGTTCGCACGGACCAGAACAGCGGCGACGCGATCGCCGCGTCCCTGCGCCTGGCCCGGCTCGCCGACGAGCTCGGCTACGAGCGCTACTGGCTCGCCGAGCACCACAACATGCCCGCGGTGGCGGCGACCAACCCGCCGGTCCTGATCGGCCTGGTCGCCTCGGCCACCGCCCGCATCCGGGTCGGCTCCGGCGGCGTCATGTTGCCCAACCACGCCCCGCTCGTCGTCGCCGAGCAGTTCGCCCTCCTCGAGGCCGCCTTCCCGGGCCGCATCGACCTCGGCATCGGCCGCGCGCCCGGCACCGACCCGATCACCCGCTACGCCCTGCGCCACGGCGCCGGGGGAGTGGACGACAGCGCCGTCGAGCGCTTCCCGGAGTACGTCGACAACGTGCTCGCCATGATGGACACCGCCGGCGTCGGGCTGGCCGTCGGCGGGCGCTCGCACGAGCTGCGGGCGACCCCGGCCGCCGTGTCGGTCCCCCAGATCTGGCTGCTCGGATCCTCCGACTACTCCGCCCGCCTGGCCGCCGAGAAGGGCATGCCCTACGTCTTCGCGCACCACTTCGCCGGCAGCGGCCCGGAGACGGCGGCCGCGATCGAGCTCTACCGCTCCTCCTTCCGGCCCTCCCCGGAGCTCGCCGAGCCGCGCACCTTCCTCACCGTCAACGCCGTGGTCGCCGAGACCCGCGAGGAGGCGGAGCGCCAGGCGCTCCCCAACGCGCTGGCGATGCTCGCGCTGCGCACCGGCGGCGAGCTCGCCCCGCAGAAGCTGGTCGAGGACGCGGAGAAGGTCGAGGTGCCCGACTCGCACCGGATCCTGGTCGACGGCATGCGCCAGCGCTGGGTGGTCGGCTCGCCCGAAGAGGCGCGCGCCGAGGTCGAGCGGCTGGCGGCGGCGTACTCCGTCGACGAGGTGATGATCCACCCGGTCGCCGGGGCGTACGCCGGCACCGACCCCGCCACGAGCCCGACCCGCGAGCAGACGCTCCGCCTCCTGGTGGGGTAGCGGCGAGCGGTCGGCGGCGCTACGGGGCGTCCTTGCGGCGCCGCTGCCGTGCCATCTCCTGCAGGTCGCGCTCGATCTGCCGTGCCCGCTTGCGCTCGAAGAGCAGGATCAGCAGCGCCACGGCCAGCAGCACCACGATGGTCAGCACCACGGAGTAGGTGTCCACCCGACCTCCCTCCCGTCTATGAGGGTGCCGGTACCGCGATCCTCGTCGGAGCACGCGGCCGGGAACGCCGTCATCGCGGCCCGAGGGCGCGTAACCTGCGAGGTATGCGCCGCGCTCGGATCGCCCTGGTTGCCATGGTCGCCCTCGTTGCTCCGCTCGCGCTCGCCGCGTGCGGGGAGGAGGGGTCCGAGGCCACCGACGACGCCCCGGCCGCAGCGAGCCCCAGCGCCTCGGACTCGGCCAGCGTGTCCGCCAGCACCAGCCCGTCCGCGGTCGAGACCGGCCTGACCGGCGACCCGCTCTGCGACGAGGTGACGCCCGATGAGCTGACCGCGTTCGGCTCCGGCTTCGGCGTGCAGCGGGCGACGGCCGGCTGCGAGGCGAG
>JAPSKJ010000374.1 GCA_031177735.1 Nocardioides sp. | reverse complement strand
CCCAAGGCCTACCTGCGGCTGCCGCTGGAGACCCTCGAGGTCGCCAGCGTCGGCACCCGGCACGCGCTGGAGCTCGCCGAGCGTCACGGAGGCAGGTTGGTGCTGGCGTCGACCTCGGAGGTGTACGGCGACCCGCTCGAGCACCCGCAGCGGGAGAGCTACTGGGGCAACGTCAACCCGATCGGGCCGCGCAGCGTCTACGACGAGGGCAAGCGGTTCGCCGAGTCCCTCACGATGGCCTACCGCCGCAGCCGCGGCGTCAACACCGGCATCGCACGGATCTTCAACTCCTACGGCCCGCGCATGGCTGTCGACGACGGCCGCGTCGTCCCGGCGTTCGTGCACCAGGCGCTCACCGGCAGGCCGCTGACGGTGGCGGGCGACGGCAGCCAGACGCGGTCGCTGTGCTGGGTGGAGGACACCGTCGACGGACTGGTCCGGCTCGCCGCCTCCGACCTCCCCGGGCCGGTCAACCTCGGCAACGACGAGGAGCTGTCGATGCTGGAGCTCGCCGGGATCGTCACGGAGATCGTCGGCTCGGAGTCCCCGATCGAGCACATCGAGCTGCCCGAGGACGACCCGAAGGTGCGTCGCCCCGACATCTCCCTGGCGCGCCGCGAGCTGGGCTGGTCGCCCTCGATGCCCGCGGTCGAGGGCCTCAAGCGGACTGTGCGCTGGATGGAGGAGACCCGGCTCGCAGACGTTCCTCAGCAGCGCTGACCACCTCGCGCACCCCGATGCTCAGCAGCACCGGGTCGGGGGTCGTCGCGTGCGGCTTGCCGACGTAGCCGTCCTCGCCGTGCCACAGCACGGTGTGCGGCCCGTTGCGAGGGGGACCCCACCGTCGCGGCGGGGTCGGCCCGAAGAGCAGCACCGACGGGGTGCGGTAGGCCGAGGCCAGGTGGGCGGTGCCGGTGTCGCCCGAGACGACCAGGCGTGCGTCGGCGACGAGCGCGGCGAGGCTGGCCAGGTCGGTGCGGCCAGCCAGCACCGCCTCGCGCGGGAGGTCCGCGCGGCGGCGTACCTCCTCGGCCAGGTCGACCTCGTCCCGGGAGCCGGTGATCACCACGTCGTGACCCTGGTCGGCGAGCCAGCGGGCGACGACGGCGAAGCGCTCGGCCGGCCAGCGCCGGCTGGGGTACGCCGCCCCGGGGTGCACCACGACGGCGCGTGCGACCGCGGGCGGCTCTGTGGGCCGGGCGAGCACGACGTCGTCGGGGTCTGCGGGGCAGTCGAACGCCCACGACACCAGCCGGCACCACCGCTCGCGCTCGTGCTCGTCGGTGTCCCAGGCGGGGCCCTCGACGTGGCGGCCGTCCGCGTCGGGCCCGCCGAAGGTGACCAGCCGCCCCGGGGAGAGCGCCTGCAGGAGTGCCTTGGTCGCCGGGCCGTTGCCGTGCAGCTCGACCGCGATCTCGGGGGGAGCACCACTCCACGCGATCGGAGCCAGCTCCTCGGTGGGCAGGAAGGTGTCCACGGCCCCGGTGAGCTCGACCAACGGCCGTTGCGGCTCCGGGGCCGCCAGCACCAGCTCGTGGTCGGGCAACGCCCGACGCAGGGCCCGGAGCGCCGGGACGCCGGTGAGCAGGTCGCCCAGGCCGATCGCACGCAGGACGAGCAGGCGCGCCATTCTCACCTCCCCGCGCGCTCGGCCGCGGTGGCGACGAGCGAGGTGGTGGAGCGGCCCTGCAGGTAGGGCAGGACGACCGCCTGGCCGCCCCACTCGCGCAGCATGCTCGCCTCAGGCAGCTCGGCACCGGCGTAGTCGCCGCCCTTGGCCCAGATGTCCGGCCGGATCCGGCGGAGCACCTCACTGGGGGTGTCCTCGTCGAAGACGACCACCTCGTCGACGCACTCCAGGGCGGCCAGCACCCGCGCCCGGTCGGCCTGCGGCACCAGCGGGCGCGACTCGCCCTTGAGGCGGCGCACCGACGCATCGGAGTTCAGGCAGACGACCAGGCAGTCACCGAGGCGGCGCGCTGCCTCCAGGGTGGCGACGTGGCCGGCGTGGAGGAGGTCGAAGCAGCCACCCGTGGCCACCACCGTGCCTCCCGCGGCACGGACCCGCTCGACCGTCGCGCTCTCCGCCCGGTCGGCGGCGGCTCGACGGCCGACGGCGGAGGCACCGCCGGCGGCGACGAAGTCGGCCGCCGACCCGACGGCGTGCTGCACCGCCTCGAGGGTGACCGCGCCGGCGGCCAGCGCCGAGGTCGCCGCGGCGGCGAACCGGTCACCCGCGCCGCAGGTGTCGCCGACGGTGGAGATGTGCGGCGCCGGGATCACCGACGGGGAGGACTCGCCGCGGCTGAGCAGGGCTCCGCCCTCGCCGAGGGTCACGCAGACCGCGTGGGCGCTCCACTGCTTGACCAGCGCCGCGGCCTGGGCACTCACCCTGGCCAAGCCCGTCGTCGGCCCGGCCGGACGCTCCACGGAGGTCGCCAGCGCGGCGGCTTCAGCACGGTTGGGCGTCACCAACCGCACCCCGGCGACCGGCGCGGTGCCCCGCGGGTGGGGGTCCCACACCACCGGCACCCGGCCGCGCGCGACGGCGCCCAGCGCCCCGCGCACCGAGGGCGCACCGGTCAGCCCGCGGCCGTAGTCGGCCACCAGCACGGCGGCCGCCTCCCCCAGCACGTCGAGGGCCTCGGCCGGGACGGCGCCGAGCGCGCCCGGGGAGCCCGCGTCGAGCCGGAGCAGCGACTGCCCGCCGGCACGCACCCTCTTCTTCACCGTGGTCGTCCCGTCGTGCGGTACGCCGACCAGCCGGACACCCGCGTCGGCCACGAGCCTTCGCAGCCGCTCGCCGGGCTCGTCGTCGGCGACCGCCGTCACCAGCACCACCTCGTGGCCGTCGGCGGCGGCGAGTGCCGCGGCCAGGGCCGCTCCGCCGGGCCGCGGCCGCTCCTCCAGCTCGTCGAGCACCGGCACCGGCGCCTCCGGCATGAGCCGTCCGGCCTGGCCGACCAGGTCGATGTCGAGCAGGGCGTCACCGACCACCACGATCAACG
>JAPSKJ010000373.1 GCA_031177735.1 Nocardioides sp. | reverse complement strand
GACCTTTCGGCTGGGCTCAGTCGAGCAGGAAGAGGGCGTACTCACCGTGGTCCTCGAACACCTGGCCCCGGCCGACCACCAGGCGACGGGTGAGCCACCGGTACCGCGGGTCGTCGGTGTCGAAGCGGAACGCTGAGTACACGGGACCGCTCCCGATGCCGCCCGACCAGTCGGCGCGACCGTCGTAGGTGATGTAGAGGTGGGCCCCGTCGTCGGTGCGCATGGCGATCCGCACGTCGATCACCGTCGTGCCGTCCGGCCCGCGCAGCAACCAGTCAGCCGCCGACGTACCGCGTTGGGTCGCGGCGAGCACGGGGCCATCCAGGCGCGCGCCCACCAGTGGCCCGATCAACCGGTGTCCCCGCGGGGTCGTGCCGAGGAACTCCACCCGCGCGAGCGGAGCGTGGAAGGTGCCGAACGGTCGGGCCTGCATGGGCTGCTCCAATTTGCCTCTGGTTGCTCAAGCGCTTGCTTGGTACTGTACCGAACGCCATGTACCCGAGCAATCGTTCAGTCGACGTCGCGCTCCCCCCGTACGCCGCCCTGCCGGCCTTCAGTGGGACGGACCTCCGTCATGCGTGGGACGTCTTCGGCCGCGACGACCGGCTCGGCACGCTGAACCACCTCACGGCCGCGCGCCGCCGGGCGGCGCTCGCCGCAGTCCGGACTGGCGAGACGGTGAACCTCACGCTGCCCTTGGACCAGCCGGACCCGCCGCCGTTCGGCCGGAGCCCGCTGCGGCACCACGTCTATCCGGCCAACGGCTTCAGCTGGGGTGACCGCATCGAGGAGCTCGACATGCAGTCCTCGACCCAGTGGGACGGCCTGTTGCACGTGCGGCACAAGGAGCACGGGTTCTACGGCGGTAGAGACGGCACCGCGCGGGCGAACCGCACGCTCGGCATCGATTCCTGGGCGCAACAGGGGATCGTGGGGCGCGGAGTGCTGCTCGACGTGGGCCGCCACCTGAGCCGGCTCGACCGCGGCTACGACCCCCTGGTCGGGCGGGCCGTGACCGCCGACGAGCTGGCTCAGGTCGCGGAGCGTCAGGGCACGCGGATCGAGCCGGGCGACATCCTCTGCGTGAGGTTCGGCTGGTACGCGCAGTTCTGCCGCCTGGACGGCGCGATGCGGTCCGAGCTGAGCGCCCAGCCCACGACGGCGGGCCTGAGTGCGCGCTCGGAGACTGCGGCCTTCCTGTGGGACCACCAGGTCGCGGCGGTCGCCTGCGACAACCCGACCGTCGAGGTCCAGCCCGGCAACCGGGACGAGGGCTTCCTGCACCACCGCCTGATCACGATGCTGGGCATGCCGCTGGGCGAGCTGTTCGACTTCGAAGTGCTCGCAGCCGCGTGCGCGGACTCGGGGCGCTGGGACTTCCTCTTCGTCTCCGTGCCGCTCAACCTCCCCGGGGGCGTGGGATCCCCGGCCAACGCGATAGCGGTGATGTGACATGAGCGAGCGGCCGGAGGAGTACGACGTGCAGGTGCTGCACGATCGTCTCGAGATCACCGACGTCATCCATGCCTACGCCTACGGCGTCGACGACCAGCGTGCCGACGCGGTGGCTGACCTGTTCGCGGAGGACGGTGTCTTCCGCGCCTACGACCGCCCGAAGGGCCTCGCGCGAGGCCGCGCCGAGGTCGCCGCTCTGCTGGAGCGACTGCTGGCCACCTTCCGTGCGACCAGCCACCACGTCTCCGGCACGCGCATCGCATTCATGAGCAGCGATCGGGCGGCGGCGACCACGATGCTGTACGCGTGGCACCGGTTCGTCGATGAGCGACCCGACGGTCATCTGTGGGGCCGATATCACGACGAGCTGGTGCGCGAGGGGGCGCGGTGGCGCTTCGCCCGGCGGGAGCTGCGGGTGACGGCGCACCGCAACTTCGAGTTCCCCTGGCTGCCGGCCGGAAGTGGTTGTGGTCACACTGACGGCGACGTACCCTTCAACCAACCAAACACTTGGTAGGAGGAATGGTGGACCAGATCGGCCGGATCGTCGTCAACGCGGCTCTCCAGCACCCGGACCGGGTGGCCCTGAAGACCCGTGACGGGCTCTCGCGCACCTACGCGGAGTTCGACGAACGCACCACCCGGCTGGCGAACGCACTGCTCGACCTGGGGCTGCAGCCCGGCGACCGGGTCGCCGCCTGGCTCGGCACGTGCCCGCAGTACCTCGAGCTCTACCTGGCGATCGCCAAGGCCGGTCTGGTCCTGGTGCCGGTCAACGTGCTGTTCACCGAGCACGAGGCCGCCTTCCAGGTCGAGGACTCCGGTGCCACCGCGCTCTTCCACGCCCAGGACAAGTCCGAGGCGGCCGGCTCGCTCGCCGAGAGGTTCGGGATCGGTCTGCTCTTCCCGATCGGCCACTGGAGCGAACCCGACAGCGCGTTCGAACGGCTGGTCGCGTCCGGCGGCGCGGAGCTCCCGCCCGAGCCGGACGAGAACGCCCTCTACATCCTGTCCTACACCAGCGGCACGACCGGCCGTCCGAAGGGCGCGATGGTCACCCACCGCTCGCTGAAGAACACCGCCCGCAACCACGCCCACTCCTACCGAACGCCCCAGGGGAGCGTGTGCATCTACCACGCGAACATGTCCTTCGTGGCGACCGTCCTCGGGCTGCTCATCGGGCACCTGTTCGTGCGGGGGACCATCGTCATGGTGACGCCGGTGGACGGTCCCGAGGCGGTCATGGACGCCATCGGTGAGGAGCAGGGCACCTTCACGTTCATCCCCTCGCCCTGGATCCAGCCGATGACGGAGCTCGCTGCTCGGCACCCGGAGAAGTGGGAGCAGGTCCGCAGCTTCGTGCACTCGGCGTCCAAGGCACAGCCGGCCCAGCTGCGGCGCTGGGCGGACGTGGTCGGTCACCGTTTCCTCGAAGGCTGGGGGATGACCGAGGGTTCGGGGAGCCTGTTCACGGTCACCGACGTGGACGACGTCGTGAAGGGGTCTCGCGCGAAGGACTTCTTCGCCTCGACCGGGCGGCCGTGCATCGACGTGGT
>JAPSKJ010000372.1 GCA_031177735.1 Nocardioides sp. | reverse complement strand
TGTTGTCCTCGGCGGCGGAGTGGTCGACGAAGCCGATGGTGCCCTCGCCGCCGGTGACGGCGCCCACGACACCGGAGGTGCCGTCGCCGCCCTCGCCGCCGAGACCCTCGGGCCACACGCCGTCAGCCTTGTGCGGCCAGTCGCCGGCCTCGGCGAGGTAGGCGGTGAAGTTCTCCTGGGTGCCCGAGTCGTCGGAGCGGTGCACCGGCGTGATCGCGGTGTCGGGCAGCTCGACGCCCTCGTTGGTGGCGGCGATGGCCGGGTCGTTCCAGGTGGTGATCTCGCCGAGGAAGATCTTGGCGATGGTGGCGGCGTCGAGCTGCAGGCCCTCCACGCCGGGGAGGTTGTAGACGACGGCGATCGGGGAGACGTAGCCCGGCACCTGGATCGGGGCCTCGCCGCTGCAGCGCTCGGTGGCCGCGGTCAGCTCGCCCTCTTCGTCGTCCAGCGCGGAGTCGGTGCCCGCGAAGGCGTAGCCGCCGGAGATGAAGTTGGCGCGGCCGTCACCGGAGCCGACCGGCTCGTAGTTGACGGTCAGGTCGGGGTTGGCGTCCTGGATGCCGGCGACCCACGCGGCCTGAGCCTTCTCCTGGGACGAGGCGCCGCCACCCTGCAGGGTGCCGGACAGGCTGCTCGTCTCCTCGGAGGATCCAGCGTCGGACTCGGTGTCGTTTCCTTCGTTGCCGGCGCCACAAGCGGACAGCGCAAGGGCCAGCGCGGCAACGCCGGGCACGATGCCGCGGCGCAGGGAGGTGCTCTTCACTTCGTTCTCCTGAGTGTTCTCTCGGGGGTGACGCGCCGACGCTAGGCACGGCAGGTGTCGTGATCCGGGGACGTTGGTGAACGAGGGATGAACTTGGACTGCCCAGATGGAGACGCCGGATCGAGTGGGAAGCGGCCTTTGGGTGAACTCCACCACAGTGGCCTTGACGAGGCGGCCCGTCAGCGTGGTAAGTGCCGCTCCACTGCGCGCACCCGCCCCTTGCGGACGTGCAGCACGAGCAGCTCGCCCTTCTCGAGTGCCTTCGCCTCCACGCCGAGGGCGTCGAGCAGCTCCGGCAGCACCGGCCGGTGCGTGCACACGACCGTGGCGACGTCCTCGCGCAGGTCGTCGAGGAGGTCGGCGGCGAGCCGGCGCAGCGGCTTGGGCCGGAAGCCCTCCTCGCTGAGCACGTCGACCGTCTCCGCCTTCACGCCCGCTGCCTCGACGTAGGGCTGCACGGTCTCCACGCAGCGCAGACCCGGTGAGCTGACCACCCGGCGGACGTCGTAGGCGGCCAGGATGCCGACCAGCGCCTCGGCGTCACGCCGCCCGGAGTCCAGCAGCGGTCGCAGCCGGTCCTCGCCCTCCCAGCCACGCCGTGGCTGCGCCTCGGCGTGGCGCAGCACGACCAGGGTGTCGGTGCGCTTGCGCACGCGCAGCGCCTCGGCGAGCGTCGCCCGGTCGTGCGGATAGGTCAGCAGCCGGGCGGCCTCGGCCGCCCCCACCCAACGCACCTCGTCGATCTCGGCGTTGGCGGCGTAGCCCGAGACGTCCCACGCAGCCGGGTCGACGAGCCGCGCGGTCCAGTAGTGGACCCGCTTGATGCCCTTCTCGACGGGGTAGCGCTGGTCGGCCAGCGGACGGTGCAGGCGCACCCGCAGGCCGGTCTCCTCCTCGGCCTCGCGCACCGCGGCGACGGCGGGATGCTCGCCGCGCTCGAGCTTGCCCTTGGGGAAGGACCAGTCGTCGTACTTCGGCCGGTGCACCACCAACACCTGCCTCCCGGGGCGGAGGACGACGACGCCGGCAGCGAGGACGTCCCGGGAGCCCGGGCTGGACACAGCCATGGCGCTAGTGTCACATCCGACGTGCCACGGATGCAGAGGAGGCTGCTGGTGACGAGATGGGTCGCCGGCGGCCTCGCCGCGGTCATCCTCGCCGCGGCGGCGGTCGCGGGCCTGGCGTGGTGGCGCTCGACGAGCCGGACGCCCCTGGTGGAGGCGCTCGCCCTGGCGCCCGCCGACACGCAGCGCTACTCCTGGACCGACTGGGCCGGCGTACGCCGCGAGCTGGACGCCGGCGTCGGCGCCGACTCCTCCGCCGACGCGGTCGAGGACTTCCTCTCCAGCGCCTACGACGCGGACCTGGCTGCCACCTCCGCCCTGGTCACCGACGCCGGGCTGGTCCACCGGCGCACCGGCGTGTCCCCGGCGACTGCGGCGTGGGAGCTGTTCACCCAGGCCGAGGACGGCGCGGTGATCATGCTCGGACTGCCCGACGACCTCTCCGCGGACGACCTGTCCGAGCGGCTCCTCGACGCCGGGTACACCGCACCGGAGGGCGATGACCGGGTCTGGGACGGCACCGAGCTGCTGGGGGACTTCGAGTGGCCGACCGACCTGGGCTTCGTCGCCCTCGACGCGGACCGGCACGTGCTGGTCGGCAGCGACAGCGCGGACTACCTGCGCTCGGTGCTGGACGGCGACGACGAGCCCGATGAGGACGTGACCGCTGCCGCGGAGGCGCTCGACGAGCCGCTGTCGGCCGCGGTCTACAGCGGAGACTGGGCGTGCGCCGAGCTCGCCATGAGCCAGGCCGACGACACCGACGAAGCGCAGGGCGAGGAGCTGGTGGCCCAGGCCGGCCGCGTCGACCCGCTGCGCAGCTTCGCCCTGGCGGCGCAGCCGGGCGGCGACGTCCTCGCCGCGATGACCTTCGCCGACCACGAGCAGGCTCGGCGCAACGCCGACACCCGCTCCCGGCTGGCCTCGGGTGCCGCCCCCGGCCAGGGCGGCGCCTTCACCGACCGGTTCGCCCTGGGCGAGGTCCGCGCCGACGGCCGGGTGCTCACCATGGAGCTGGACCCCGTCGACGGCAGCTACGTCCTCTCCGACCTCGCCACCGGTCCCCTCCTCTTCGCCACCTGCTGACCCACCCGCCCCGCCCGCGCGAGGCGTCACTTCTGGCCCGCCGAGGCGTCACTTCTGGCCCGCCGAGGCGTCACTTCTGGCCCGCGCCCTGGGCGGTGACCTG
>JAPSKJ010000371.1 GCA_031177735.1 Nocardioides sp. | reverse complement strand
GGACTCACGGTGCTGGCCGCCGACATGCACGGCGAGGCCGACCTGTTCGGGGCCGACGACCTGCTCGCCCGACCGACCGCCTGGCTGTTCGGCAACGAGGCCTGGGGGCTCACCGACGAGCTCGCCTCGCTCGCCGACCACGTGGTCAGCATCCCCATCTTCGGCCGCGCCGAGAGCCTCAACCTCTCCACCGCTGCGGCGCTGTGCCTCTACGCCAGCGCCCGCGCGCAGCGCGGCTGAGCCTGCGCGCGCCGTCTAGGCTCACGCCATGGTTCACGACCCGCTCGACGCCCTGCCCGACGGCGTCGTGATCGCTGGGTCGGACGGCGTCGTGACGCACGCCAACCCCGTCGCCCGCACGATGCTCGACCTGCCCGACCCCGTGGGGCGGCCGCTCGACGCGGTGCTGCGGCTGCAGGATGCGCAGGGCCTGGTGTGGGTGCCGGCCAACGACCCCTACGGCGGGATCGGCACCCGCACGGGTATCCCTGAGCAGTCCTGGCTGCTGCCCGACGGCACTGAGGTGCTCACCACCGCCCGGATGCGCCGGCCCCGACCGGGCGCCCCGGTGGAGGAGGTCGCGGTGGTGCTCCGCTCGGGCCGGGGACGCGCGCGGCTCGACCGCGATCGGTCCGACCTGGTCGCCACGGTCGCCCATGAGCTCCGCTCGCCGTTGACCGGTGTCAAGGGCTTCGTGCAGGCACTGCTCAACCGGTGGGACAAGCTCAACGACGACCAGAAGAAGCTGATGCTCACCACGGTCAGCTCCGACTCCGACCGGCTCAGCCGGCTGATCACCGAGCTCCTCGACGTGGCGCGCATCGACACCGGTCGTCTCCAGCTCTACGCCCGCCCGACGGACGCGGGCGTGCTCGTGGGGCGGGTGGTCGAGTCGGTCCAGTCCGCGACCGCCCGCCCGTTGGAGCTGACCGTCGCCGACGACCTGCCGCCGGTGCACGCCGACCCCGACAAGTTCACCCAGGTCGTCACCAACGTCGTCGAGAACGCCGTGCGGCACGGGGAGGGCACGGTCCGCATCGACGTCGCCCGGACCACGGCCGGTCACGTCGACGGCATCGACGGCGTGCGCATCGTCGTCGACGACGAGGGCGAGGGCATCCCGGTCGAGCTGCGCCGGCGGGTCTTCACCAAGTTCTGGAAGGGAGGCGCTCGCGGCGGCTCCGGTCTCGGGCTCTACCTCGTCGGCGGGCTGGTGAAGGCGCACGGTGGCGTGGTGACGATCGACGACGCGCCCGGCCGTGGCGCCCGCATCGCCGTCAGCTGGCCGGCGGAGGGCCCGCACGGCAACCTCTGAGCCGGCTCGGGGCGTCGCTCCTGGCCGGGCTTCAGGACCACGGGTGGATATCCGGTTCGCGCCGCACCTGGGGAGGTTCCTAGACTCAGCGGAGCACGTCACCTGCTGGGAAAGGCACTCATGTCCGGCCCGAACACCGACTACGACCCTGTGGAGGTCACCCCGTTGAAGCCGGAGGAGGTCGACTCCGCCCGTGACGCCGCGCTCGCCGCGATCGCGGGCGCGACCACGCTCGAGGAGCTCAAGCAGGTGCGCTCCGAGCACGCGGGCGACCGCTCGCCGCTCGCGCTCGCCAACCGCGAGATCGGCGCGCTGCCGCCGCAGGCGCGCAAGGAGGCCGGCCAGCGGGTGGGGCAGGCGCGCGGCGCGGTCAACCAGGCGCTCTCGACGCGGCAGGCCGAGCTCGAGGCCGAGCACGAGGCCCGGATCCTGGTCGAGGAGGCCGTCGACGTCACCCTGCCCACCGACCGGATCCCCGCCGGCGCCCGCCACCCGCTCACCACCGGCGCCGAGCTGATCGCGGACATCTTCGTGGCGATGGGCTGGGAGGTCGCCGAGGGGCCGGTCATCGAGTCCGAGTGGCTCAACTTCGACGCCCTCAACCTGGGCCCCGACCACCCCGCTCGGACCATGCAGGACACGTTCTGGACCGAGCCGGCCGACGCCCACGTCGTGCTGCGCACCCACACCAGCCCGGTGCAGGCGCGCACGATGCTGACGCGCACGCCCCCGATCTACGTGGTCTGCCCGGGGCGGGTCTTCCGCACCGATGAGTACGACGCGACCCACTCGCCGATGTTCCACCAGGTCGAGGGCCTGGCCATCGACGAGGGCATCTCGATGGCTCACCTCAAGGGCACCCTGGACCACTTCGCCGCGCAGATGTTCGGCGACGGGATCACCACCCGGTTCCGGCCCTCGTACTTCCCCTTCACCGAGCCCTCCGCCGAGGTCGACCTGGTCTGCTTCGTCTGCCGGGGGGTGGATCCGGAGTCCTGCCGGACCTGCCGGGGCGAGGGCTGGATCGAGTGGGGCGGCTGCGGCATCGTCAACCCCCGCGTCCTGCGCGCCTGCGGTGTCGACAGCGAGCGCTACTCCGGCTTCGCCTTCGGCATGGGCATCGACCGGACCCTGATGTTCCGGCACGGCCTGGAGGATCTCCGCACGCTCTTCGAGGGCGACGTCCGTTTCACCACCGCGTTCGGAAGCGAGCTCTGACGAGATGTTGGCCCCCGTCTCCTGGATCAAGGAGCACGTCGACCTGCCCGCCGACCTGAGCACCGAGGCGCTCACCGACCGGCTCACCATGCTCGGCCTCAAGCTGGAGGCGATCGAGACCTCCGGTGCCGGCATCGAGGGCCCCCTCGTCGTCGGCCGCGTGCTGACCAAGGAGCCCGAGCCGCAGAAGAACGGCAAGGTGATCAACTGGTGCAGCGTCGACGTCGGCGACGCGAACGGCACCGGCGAGCCGCAGGGCATCGTGTGCGGCGCCCACAACTTCGAGCCCGGCGACCTCGTCGTCGTGGTGCTGCCCGGCGGCGTGCTGCCCGGCGGCTTCGCGATCTCCGAGCGCAAGACCTACGGGCACCTCTCCGCCGGCATGATCTGCTCGGCGCGCGAGCTCGGCCTCGGCGAGGACCACGACGGCATCATCGTGCTGCCCGCCGACGCCGGCACGCCGGGTGAGGACGCCCGCGGCGTGCTCGGCCT
>JAPSKJ010000370.1 GCA_031177735.1 Nocardioides sp. | reverse complement strand
TGCGAAGCCATGGTCGACGCCATCGTCCTCGGTGAGGCCCTCAACGAGCACGGGCCCGACGGAGCTCGAAGCTATGAGAAGGCGAGACTGCGTGCGGCGCAGCGCACGAGGGCGGCCTCGACCCTGGCGCGGCGGCTCGCTCTCTCTCCACGTGCCGGACGCGCTGTCGTGCTGGCGGCGGGCCGCTGGGGATGACCACGCGGCACCGGTGCGGCAGGATGCCGGTGTGGCAGCGGTCGGCCGAGGGCGCCTGGTGGTGGCGGCACTCGAGCCTGTCGTCGTGCCGGCGGGTTTCAACCCGCCGCAGCTCGGCGACGATGAACTCGACGTGGTCACGCAGATCATTTTCTGTGCCCCACACGACGTGTTCAGCGCTCGGCATCCCCGACTGCCCCAGGCCAACCAGCAGGCAGCTGGTGGTGCTTGCGTCGACCTCGTGATCGACGTGCGGGCGGACGGCACACTCGCCCGGATCGATCTCGAAGAGCTCACCGTGGCGGCGACACTTCGTCACGTCGGCCTGGTCACTGAGGGTGACGCACTGGCGCTGGTCGAAGGACGCCCTCTGAGTGAGAGCCTCCCCGTCGTCGAGGCCGCCCTGCGGCAGGTGTTCAGCACTGACCGCGGTTCTCGGTCGTCCGCGATGTAGCCCGTCGCCGGGTCGATCACCGATAGGAAGGTGCGGAAGCTCGCCCGACGCTGGTCGAGTGCTCGGTGGGGATCGGCCGATCCGAAGACCTAGCCCTCGACCGGCACGTCCCGCCGGAACTGCGTGTCGTGGAGCTCGGCGTAGAGCCCGCCGGCCGCGAGCAGCTGCTCGTGGGTGCCTTGCTCGACGATCCGGCCACCGTCGACGACCAGGATCAGGTCGGCGTTGCGCACCGTCGAGAGCCGGTGGGCGATGACCAGCGACGTGCGGCCCTGCAGTGCGGCGTCGAGCGCCCACTGCACGGCGGCCTCAGACTCGCTGTCGAGGTGGGCCGTAGCCTCGTCGAGCACCACGATCGCCGGCGCCTTGAGCAGCAGGCGCGCGATCGCCAGCCGCTGGCGCTCGCCACCGGAGAGCCGGTAGCCCCTGTCCCCCACCACGGTGTCGAGACCGTCGGGGAGCTCCCGGACGAGGTCGGCGATCTGTGCCGCCTCCAGGGCGGACCAGATCTGCTCGTCGCTGGCATCCGGCCGCGCGTAGCGCAGGTTGCCACGCACGGTGTCGTGGAACATGTGCGCGTCCTGGGTGACGTAGCCGACCGCGGCCTCGAGGGACTCCAGGGCCACCTCGCGCACGTCGTGACCGCCCACGCGGACGGCGCCGGAGGTCACGTCGTAGAGCCGTGCGACCAGGTGGGTGATCGTCGTCTTGCCCGCGCCCGAGGGCCCCACCAGGGCCACCATCCGGCCGGGCTCGGCGGTGAAGGTGATCTCGCGCAGGACGGGTGCGTGCTCGCGCCGGTCGCCGCGGACCACCGCCTCGAGCGAGGCGAGGGAGACCTCGGCAGCGTCGGGATAGGCGAAGGAGACGTGGTCGAACTCGACCCGCGCAGCGCTGCGCGGCAGCACCACCGCGCCCGGCTTCTCCTTGATCAGGCTCGGCAGGTCGAGCACCTCGAAGACCCGGTCGAAGCTGACCAGCGCCGTCATCACGTCGATGCGGACGTTGGAGAGGCTCTGCAGCGGGCCGATCAGCCGCAGGAGCAGCAACGCGAGGGCAGTGAGCGTGCCGAGGCTGAACTGCCCGCGCACCACCAGCCAGCCGCCGAGCCCGTAGACCAGAGCGGTCGCGAGGGCAGGCACGAGCATCATCGCAGCCCCGAAGACGCGGTTGAGCACGGCGATCCGGATGCCCACCTCACGCACGCGCGCGGCGACCTCGGCGAAGTGGGCGTCCT
Source organism: Nocardioides sp. (assembly GCA_031177735.1). Taxonomy (GTDB): domain Bacteria; phylum Actinomycetota; class Actinomycetes; order Propionibacteriales; family Nocardioidaceae; genus Nocardioides. The sequence goes on along the minus strand of JAPSKJ010000370.1, from coordinate 1,147 downwards.
CCTCGTCGCGGCGGCCGAAGAGCTTGACCAGCAGGGCGCCACCGATGTTGAACCGCTCGGTCATCGTCGTGCCCAGCGAGGCGTTGCCGTCCATCTGCTCCCGGGTCAGTCCCGCGAGCCGCCGGCCGACCCACCGTGAGGTCACCATCAGCACCGGGAAGAGCAGCAGGCACAGGAGGGTGACCTGCCAGCTGAGCGTCAGCATCGCCGCCCCGACGACCAGCACCGAGATGAAGCTGGCCACCGAGTTGGACAGCGTCGAGGTGAAGGCCCGCTGCGCACCGATGACGTCGTTGTTGAGCCGGCTGACCAGGGCGCCGGTCTGGGTGCGGGTGAAGAAGGCCAGGGACTGGCGCTGCACGTGGCCGAATACTTGGGTGCGCAGGTCGAAGATCAGGCCCTCACCGATCCGGGCCGACAGCCAGCCGCTCACGACGCCGAGGGCAGCGTCGAGCAGAGCCACCCCCGCCATGGCGACCGCCAGCCACACCACGAGCGACACGTCGTGGTCCAAGATGCCGTCGTCGACGAGGAACTTGGTCAGCAGCGGCGTCACGACGACCAACCCGGCGTCCAGGACCGTCAGCGCCAGGAACGCGCTGATCAGGCGCCGGTGCGGCCCCGCATAGGAGAGCACCCGGCGGAGGGTGCCGGGCGGCAGGCGCTGGTCGAGCACCGTGCGGTCGGCTCGAAGGTTGCGCCACACGCCGCCCATGCCCTGGTTGCCTGCCACGGCCCCAGTCTCCCAGGACGCACCGACATCCGGTCAGCCGCTCGGCCGGGCAGCCGGGCAGCCACCCGGTCGCTCAGGCGAGGGAGACGAGGTCGGCGTACGACTCGTTCCAGAGGTCCTCGACGCCGTCGGGCAGGATCAGCACCCGGTCGGGCTCCAGCGCCCACACGGCGCCCTCGTCGTGGGTGACCAGGATGATCGCGCCCTCGTAGCGCCGGATCGCCCCGAGCACCTCCTCGCGGGAGGCGGGGTCGAGGTTGTTGGTCGGCTCGTCCAGCAGCAGCACATTGGCGGCGCTGACGACCAGGGAGGCCAGCGCCAGACGCGTCTTCTCGCCACCGGAGAGCACCTTCGCCGGCTTGTGGACGTCGTCGCCGGTGAAGAGGAAGGAGCCGAGCACCGACCGCGCCTCGG
>JAPSKJ010000369.1 GCA_031177735.1 Nocardioides sp. | reverse complement strand
CGCGTCGACTTCTTCTGGACCGAGCGCGGGCCGGTGCTCAACGAGGTCAACACGATGCCCGGGATGACCGAGCACTCCCAGGTGCCGAGGATGTTCGCGGCGGCCGGGGTCGGCTACCCCGACCTCCTCGCGGAGCTCGTCCGCGGCGCGCACCCGTGACACCTCCGGCGGACCGGCGGATCGACGGTCTCGACCTGCTGCGGGGGGTGGCGGTCGGTCTGGTGATGCTGCGGCACGCCCTGCCCGACGCGTTTCGCGGAGCCGGCGTGGTGGGGGTGGTGATGTTCTTCGCGCTGTCCGGCTACCTCATCACCGGCGTCCTGCTGCGCCGGCCGCCGCTGCGGGACTTCTACTACCGGCGAGCGCGCCGCCTGGTCCCGCCGCTCCTTCTCCTGGTCGTCAGCGTCGTGGTCGTCACGCTCACCATCGACCCGCTCGGCGACCGGGAGGAGCTCGGCTGGACGGTGCTGTGGGCGCTGACCTGGACGGGCAACCTCCCCTTCGGTCACGCCAGCGACGCGACGTTCCACCTCTGGACTCTGGCCACCGAGGAGCAGTTCTACCTGCTCTGGCCGGCCACGCTGCTCTTGCTCGGCACTCGTCGCGCGGTCGCGGCGGCCGGCGTACTCACCGCCCTTGCCTGCCTCGCCACCACCTGGTGGGCCGCGCCCGACCACGACATCGCCTACGCCCTCCCGACGACCTGGGCGGTGTGCTTCGTGATCGGCGCCGCGGCGCGCGTCCACGGTGACCGGGTGCGTCTGCCGGCCTGGGCGGCGCCGGCGAGCATGGCGGCGCTGCTCGTCCTCGCTATCGTTCCGCTCCGAGGACACGCGCTCACGTATCTGGCAGGAGGACCCGGCATCGCACTCCTGACCGGCATCCTGATCCTGGCGTGGCGCAGCCGCGCCACCGTGACCGGACCGTTGCGAGGCCTGGTCTGGCTCGGCACCGTCTCCTACGCGGCCTACCTGTGGAACTACCCGCTGTCGCTCTGGCTGCCGTCGGCGCCGGCTGTCGCCCTCACGCTCGTGGCCGCTGCACTGTCGTGGCACCTGGTGGAGGCACCCCTGCAGCGTCGTACGACGCGGGCCACGGCGGTGCCCGCATGACCGACTGGCGGCACTGGCTGCCCGACGCGTGCGTCGGGGCGGCCGTCCTCATCGCGGGGCTCCTCCAGATCCACGGCGACAGCTACTTCGGCCTCGAGCCCGGACGGCTCGCGATCGTCACCGGGCTGGCGATCGCCGTGGGGCTGTGTCGCCGGGCGCCAGGCGCCGCGCTGCTGACGGCGTGGCTGGTCGGCCTGGCCCACGTGAGCAGCGGTACGACGCTGATGCCGGTCGAGATCGTCTTCGTGATCGTGGCCTTCGGCTGCGCCCGCTGGGGGAGTGCGGCGACGGTCTGGCTCAGTGGACTGTCGATCCCGCTGAGCGCGGCGATCGCCGTGTGGTGGCTGGGGCGTGACCTCTTCGCCGGCCTCGAGGGGTCGACGATGACCGTCTTCATCGACCTCCTGCGCCGCGCGGGCGGACCCTGGCAGCCGACCGTCATGGTCATCATGCTGCTGGCGCTGGTCGCGCCGTGGCTAGCCGGCCTGGCGCTCCGGTTCGTCGACCGGGCTCGGCGCTCGCAGGCCTCCCAGGTCGTCGCCGAGGCCGAGCGCGACCAGGCCGAGGAGGTCGCCCGGCTGCGCGAGCAGCAGGCGCAGCTGGCCCGCGACGTCCACGACGTCGTCGGCCACTCGCTGGCGGTGATCCTCGCGCAGGCAGAGTCCGCGCAATACCTCCCCGACACCGACCCGGATCGGCTGCGGCAAACCATGGACAACATCGCCACGACCGCCCGCGCCTCCCTCGAGGACGTGCGCCAGGTGCTCGCCTCGACCACCGGCGCCACCGCTGCCCCTGCTCGGCACGCCGACCTGGACAGCCTGATCGAGGGTGTCCGGGCGAGTGGCCACGAGGTCGAGGTGACCGAGGTGGGGCTGGCCCAGCCTCTGCCACCGGACCTCGAGGTGGTCGCGTTCCGGGTGCTCCAGGAGATGCTCACCAACGCGATCAAGCACGGCCGGCGGGACCAGCCGGTGCGCGTCGAGCGGCACTGGGAGGGCGACCTGCGGATCGAGGTCAGCAACGCGGTGGCCACGGACCGCGAGGAGACCCAGCCGCTCACCGCCTCCTCCAGCGACACCGGAGGGCAGGGGATCGAAGGCATGCGCCGGCGGCTGGAGTCGGTCGGCGGCCGCCTCGACACCCGTCGGCGGCTGGACCCGCCCACCTTCACCGCCACCGCCTGGGTGCCGGTGAGGCCCGCGTGACCGGGACTGACCCGGTGACCGGCCTCGCCACGGACAGCACCGACGACATCCGGGTGCTCCTCGTCGACGACCAGGACCTGTTCCGTGAGGGCGTCCGAGTCATTGTCGACGCCCAGGACGGAATGACGGTGGTTGGCACCGCAGCGAACGGCCTGGAGGCGGTCCGGCTGGTCGACGAGCTCGAGCCCGACGTCGTACTCATGGACATCCGGATGCCCGAGATGGACGGCGTCGAGGCGACCCGGCAGATCTTCTCGCCGCAGCGCGCGGCGCGCCGCAACCGTCCGGTGCGTGTGGTCGTGCTCACCACGTTCAATCTCGACGACCGGGCCGCCACTGCGATCCGGCACGGCGCCAGCGGCTTCCTGCTCAAAGGTACGACGCCGCTGATGCTGCGCGACGCGATCCGCACCGTCCACGCCGGCAACGCGGTCCTCGCACCCGCCGACCTCGCGACCCTGCTCGACGCGCAGTTCCAGGCTGTCTCACCGCCGCCCGCGCCATTCCTGGCGCTGACCGACAAGGAGCGAGAGGTCTTCGCGTCCGTCGCCGCCGGTCGGTCCAACGCCGAGATCGCGGAGCAGGTGTTCCTGAGCGAGTCGACCGTCAAGACCCACGTCGGGTCGATCCTGCGCAAGCTCGGGCTGCGCGACCGCGTGCAGATCGTCGTGTTCGCCCACGAGCACGGCTTGGTCTGACTCGCGACCATGCCGCGGAC
>JAPSKJ010000368.1 GCA_031177735.1 Nocardioides sp. | reverse complement strand
ATCGCCGCGGCGCTGCCCTACCTGGCGATGACGACCAAGGGCCTGGTGCCCCAGCTGGTGCAGGGCGTCGACCCGCTCGACGGTGAGATCACCGCCGGTGGCGGCGTCACCGACATCCTCGAGCGGTTCCTGCCCAAGAGCACCGGCGACGTGCTGCTCCTGCGGCCCGACCAGTGGGCACTCCCGACCGAGAGCCGGATGATCGACCTGATGGCCCAGATCATCGCGGACGGCCGCCGGGTGCGCGCGATCTATCCGGTGCGCATCCTGGCCGAGGCGCCCGGGATCGTGATGGCGCGCTCGAAGATCGGCGAGGAGATCCGGGTGCTGCCGGAGGTCCCGACCCGGATGATGATCATCGGGACCACCCACGCGATCCTGCCCGAGCCGCTCGGCAACGCCGACAGCCCGCGGTCGCTCGTGCGCCAGCGCGGGCTCGTCGAAGCGCTCACCCTGCTCTTCGAGCAGTACTGGGACCGCTCCCTGCCCGTCTCCGGCATCGACCGGATCGACACCCGGTCCGACGTGCGGCGCTTCCTGCTCGAGCAGCTGGCCGCCGGCGCGCAGGACGAGCAGATCGCGCGCCGGCTCGGCGTCAGCCTGCGCACCGTGCGCCGCCGGGTCGCCGAGCTGATGCAGGAGCTGGGCGCCGACTCACGGTTCCAGGCCGGCGTCGAGGCGGTCCGGCGCGGCTGGCTGTGAGGGCGGCCCCGGTGCGGGGCCGCACACCTCGTGGACGAGGGCTGCGTCACGGCTGCGTCACGGCTGGTTCACGGCTGCTTGAGGGTGACCGTCGCCAGGATGGAGTCCACGATCCGTTGCTGCTCAGCCTCGGGACGGCGAGGGAGCTGGGCGATGCGGATGGTGACCGCCAGCGGTCGACCATCGGTGCCGAAGGCGTGCGTGACACTGCCGGCGTCGCGGTAGGTGACGTGGAACCACCTGTGGCCGGCGAGCTCGACGGGCTGCAGGACCCGACCCTGGGACTTGCCCTCGATCTCCATCCGCGCGCGCTCACGCAGGTTGGCACGGATGCCTGCGCCCCAGTGCGAGATCGAGACCGCGTCGCGGCCGGAGGACTGCTCGGAGGAGAGCCGGATGATGCCGAGGTCGTCGTAGTAGCTGGTCCACTCGGGCATGCCGCGCAGCGAGACGTACTCGGTCTCGATCAGCTGGCCGGTGGCCGGCTCGACCGACGGTGTGGGGCTCGCCGACGGCGTCGAGGCGGTGGCGGCCTCCCCGCTCGGGTCCGCGCTGGAGCCGGACGTGGGCGGGGCCGAGTCGGCGGCCGGCGTACTGTCCCCACCGCCGCAACCACTCGCGGCCAGGGCCAGGACGACCGCGGCGAGAGCCGCGCGGACGGCGGAGCTGGGCACCCGAGACCCCTTCCTTGGCAGAGCTGCGGACCGCAGGCTAGCCGATTTCCGTGAGCGTCGATGTTTGCCGTCCCGACGGGCCGGGTATGCGCCGAGGCGCGCCCCCGAGACCAGTGACATGCCAGGAGAGAAGCTGATGGCAGAGACCGACGACACCGGCAAGACGCCGGCGATCCCGACGCCCTACCTGCTGACCTCGCAAGCCAGCGGCTCGACGGGTTCGTCGGCGACCTCGCCGTTCCTCCGGCTTGCGGCGACCTCGCCGCTCATGCTGAACGTGCCCGCGTTGCTGGACCTGGTGAAGCAGATCAAGTCGGCCGCTGTCATGGCGCCCAGCGAGCTGGACCCGGTGGAGCCGACCGCACTGGGTGCGGTGCCGCTGGCCGCCGAGCTCGCCGCCGAGACCCAGCGCATCCACGAGGCGATCGACCAGGACCTCAAGGACCTGGCCCTGGCGATCTTCGGCTCCCAGGAGGAGCTGGAGAAGTTCTGGAAGGACATGGAGAGCGCCGACTTCGAGACGCGGCAGCAGATGACCGCACTGATCGAGCTCGCGAGCCTCGGCCGACCCTCGGACCAGTCCGCGTGACCACCAATCGAGCAGACGGGGAGTGAGCACCCATGGTGTGGGACAACGAAGCACGTAAGAAGCTGAAGGACTGGGTCCTCCCCGCGGACGCACAGCGGGTCAGGGACACCGCGAGGAACTGGCGGGACGTCAAGGCGGGTCTCGACGACATCCAGGCCACCTTCGGCAGCTACCTCAGGTCCGAGGACGCCGTCCCGGCGGCGCTGGGCGAGAGCCTGACGGGGCAGGCGACGGAGTCGACGCTGCAGCAGGTCCTGACCCGGATGCAGGAGCGGGCGGCCAACCTCGAGATCGCGGCCGGCGAGCTCGACAAGGTCGCCACCGTGCTCGAGCAGGGCGACCAGACGGTCCGGCACGACGACGCCGCCACGCAGAGCGAGGGCGACGTGCTCTCCAACGGCATCATCGCCTCCAACAACCACCGCGAGCGCATGGCCCGGGAGCGGATCGTCGCGATCGACACGGCCTACCGCGAGGCCATCAGCAAGATGAAGGAGATCCCCGGCCGCGAGGACAGCACCGGTGGCAACGGCCCGGGCGGCGGCAACCCCGGCGGTCCGAGCGGTCCGAGCGGGCCGGTCGGTCCAGGCGGCCCCAGTGGCGTCAACCCGATCGACCCGGGCAACAACGGTGGCAGCCACGGCCCCCACTTCACCAACCCGATCGACCCCGGCAACAACGGCGGGGACGACGACGGGAGCGATGACGACCGCGACGACGACCGCGACAACGGCGGTCCGAAGGACATCGACATCGACATCGACACCGATCTCCCGCCGGGTCCCACTGTCATCGACAACCCCGACCTGCCCGGCCCACCGCCGGGCTTCGAGCCCGTCGGTGTCGACCCCTCCGCGCCGAGCACCACCGGCGGCCTCGGCCCCGGTGCACTCGCGCTGGGCGGCGCCGCCGCCGGCGGTGCTGGCGCCCTCGTAGCGGGTCTGCGCGGTGGCCGCCTGTCGCTCAACGCCATCAGCAGCACGCTGGGCATCGGCGGTCCCGGCACCTCGCCGGGGGTCCTCGGTGGGAAGCCCGGTGCGGCGATGGGGTCGCGTCCCGTCGGCGCCGCAGGCATGC
>JAPSKJ010000367.1 GCA_031177735.1 Nocardioides sp. | reverse complement strand
ATCGGCGAGGACGTCATGGCCGGCTACAGCCCCGAGCGCGCCATGCGCGAGTTCCTCCGCCGTGGGCCGAGCGACCAGCGCGGGCTCGACGACCTGGCCCGCCAGGTGGCCGAGAAGCGGCGCGAGCTGCTGCAGCGGCACAACCTCGACGGCACCCTGCAGGAGGTGCGCGAGCTGCTCGACCGGGCGGTCCTGCAGGAGCGCAGGCAGCTCGCCCGCGACCCGATGATGGACGACGCCGACCGGGCCTTCCGCCAGATGCAGCTCGACGCGGCGTGGCCTGAGGGCGGCACGCCCAACACCGCCGCGGCGGTCACCGAGCTGGCCCACTACGACTGGACCAGCCGGGAGGCGCGGGAGGCCTACGAGCAGATCAAGGACCTCCTCGGCCGCGAGCTGCTCGACCAGCGCTTCGCCGGCATGAAGCAGGCGCTGGAGAACGCCACCGAGGAGGATCGCGCCGCGGTCAACGAGATGCTCGGCGACCTCAACCAGCTGCTGGAGAAGCACGCGCGCGGCGAGGACACGCCCGAGGACTTCGAGCGGTTCATGGACCAGCACGGGGAGTTCTTCCCCGAGAACCCCCGAAATATCGAGGAGCTGCTCGACTCCCTCGCCCAGCGCGCCGCGGCAGCGCAGCGGATGCTCAACTCGATGACTCCCGAGCAGCGCGAGGAGCTGATGCAGCTCTCCGCGCAGGCCTTCGGCAGCCCGCAGCTGATGGAGTCGCTCGCCCGGCTCGACGCCAACCTGCAGGCGCTGCGACCCGGCGAGGACTGGACCGGCTCCGAGCAGTTCGAGGGCGATCACGGCATGGGGCTCGGCGACGGCACCGGCGTGCTCCAGGACCTCGCGGAGCTCGACCAGCTCTCCGACCAGCTCTCCCAGTCCTACGCCGGCAGCCGTCTCGACGACATCGACCTCGATGCGCTCGCCCGGCAGCTGGGGGACGGCGCCGCCGTCGACGCCCGCACGCTTCAGCGGCTCGAGCAGGCGCTGCGCGACTCCGGCACCCTGCAGCGCGGCTCCGACGGCGACCTGCGGCTGACCCCCAAGGCGATGCGGCAGCTCGGCAAGGCGCTCCTGCGCGACGTCGCCCAGCGGATGAGCGGCCGCACCGGCCAGCGCGACCTGCGCAGGGCCGGGGCGGCCGGCGATCTGTCCGGCGGCACCCGCGAGTGGGCCTTCGGCGACACCGAGCCGTGGGACATCCCGCGCACGGTGACCAACGCGGTGCGGCGGACGGTCGCGGAGGGAGGTCGCACCGGCAGCGGCGTCCGGATCGAGATCGGCGACATCGAGGTCCAGGAGACCGAGGCCCGCACGCAGGCCGCCGTCGCGCTGCTGGTCGACACCAGCTTCTCGATGGCGATGGACGGCCGCTGGGTGCCGATGAAGCGGACCGCCCTGGCGCTGCACACGCTGATCCGCAGCCGCTTCCGCGGCGACCACCTGCAGCTGATCGGCTTCGGCCGGTCGGCCCGCACCATGAAGATCGAGGAGCTCACCGCGCTCGACGCCATGTGGGAGAAGGGCACCAACCTGCACCATGCGCTGCTGCTGGCCAACCGGCACTTCCGCAAGCACCCGAGCGCCCAGCCAGTGCTGCTCATCGTCACCGACGGTGAGCCGACCTCACACCTGGAGCCCGACGGCGAGGTGTTCTTCTCCTACCCGCCGCACCCGCTGACCGTCGCCTACGCCGTCCGCGAGCTCGACAACGCCCGCCGGCTCGGCGCGCAGACGACGTTCTTCCGGCTGGGCGAGGACCCCGGCCTCGCCCGCTTCATCGACTCGATGGCGCGCCGCGCCGAGGGCCGCGTGGTGGCCCCCGAGCTCGACGACCTCGGCGCCGCCGTCGTGGGCTCCTACCTGGGCTCGCGCGGGCGGGGCGGCTCCGGTGACCCGGGCGGCCAGGCGTGGTGGGGCGGCCGCGGGTTCTGGGTCGGCTGAGGACGCCACGGGGCGCGCCCAGCCGCACATCACGCGTCCAGGGTCTGGGTGATCCGGAAGTGGTTGCCCGAGGGGTCGCGGAACCCGGCGTCGATGCCGTAGGGCCGCTCCTCCGGCTTCTCGGTGAACTCGACCCCGCGGGCGCTCAGCTCCTCGTAGGTCTGGCGGCAGTCCTCCACGGTGAAGAAGTACGCCGTGCAGTAGCCCTTCGCCATCAGCGAGCGGACCTCGTCCTGGGTCGCGGCATCGAACACCGGCTCACCGGGGATCGCCATGAGCACCAGCTCGACGTCCTGGCCGGGCACCCCGACGGTGAGCCACCGGAAGTTCCCGAGCTCGGGGACGGTGACGTCCTGGCGCAGCTCGAGGCCGAGCTTGTGGGTGTAGAAGTCGAGCGCCTCGTCCTGGTCGTGGACCCAGATCTGGCAGGTGGACAGCTTCAGCATCGCTGGTCTCCAATAGTTCGAGGGGTGTCTTCGACGGGGTTCTCCGTCTGACCAGGACGCTAGTGATCAGCCCGCGGACCCGTCTTCTCGAAACGTGCGGTGCTGCGGGCGGCCGTAGGTGCGCACCACGCAGGCCGGCACCCGGACGTGCGCGGCCGCGGGCGGGTGCGCGGCGCGGTACGCCGCCGGCGTACACCCGAACATCCGCTTGAAGCTGGTGGTGAACGACCCGACGCTGGACAAGCCGACCTCGACGCAGATGTCGGCGACGGACCGGTCGGTGTGGCGCAGCAGCGCGGCGGCACGCTCCAGGCGGCGGGTGAGCAGGTAGACGTGCGGGGAGACGCCGAAGGCCTCCTTGAAGGCGCGGCTGAAGTGCGCGCGGCTCAGGCCGGCCGCGCTGGCCATCGCGTCGACGTCGACCGGTGGGTCGGCATCGGCGTAGTGCAGGTCGGCGAGGTCCCTGCCCCGCAGCAGGTGCCGCTCGATCGGGAGGTCAGCCATCGGTGCGAGTCTCCCAGAAAAAAAGTTCGCGGAGCCATGTCGAGATCGCCCTCGTCCGGGCGACGTAGGGGCATGAACACGCTCACTGCATCCCACTCCGACACCTCCACCGGCATCCCTACCGGCATCCCTACCGGCATC
>JAPSKJ010000366.1 GCA_031177735.1 Nocardioides sp. | reverse complement strand
TTCGCGGCCACCTCGGTCGCGACCGTCGCCGAGCGCGCCGGCATCTCCAAGCCGCTGATCTACAGCTACTTCGGCTCCAAGGAGGGCCTCTACACCGCCTGCCTGCACCGGGCCGGGTCGCTGGTCGCCGACGAGATCGAGCGGATCGCCCGCAGCGACGCGGTCGGTCTGGAGCGTGCCCTGCGCACCCTCGACGGCATCTTCCGGCTGCTCGAGCCGCAGCCGCACCTGTGGCGCGTGTTCTTCGACCCCACCGCCCCCCGCGACGGCGCGGTGGTGGCCGAGATCGCCGGCTACACCGACCGGATCACCACGCTCGCCGTGGAGGGCGTCAGCGAGATGCTGGGCCTGGCGGGCGACACCGACCCGCTCGACGTCTCCGCCATGACCGCGGTGTGGATGTCGATCGTCGACGCGCTGGTCACCTGGTGGCTGGACCACCCGGCCGAGAGCGCCGAGGCGATGACCGACCGGTGCGTCCGGCTCTTCGCCGCCACCGTGACGTCCGAGCTGCCGCCTGCGCTGGCCGACCGCCTCGCGGCTCGCTAGCCTGCAGCGTCGTGGCAGAGCCCGTTCCGGAGCCGGAGCCGCTCGGCGTTGTCGTGGTCGGCGGAGCCAACATGGACCTCAAGGCGCGCAGCCACGCCTCGATCCTCGCGGGCACCAGCAACCCCGGCACGAGCGCGCTCTCCCCGGGCGGGGTCGGCCGCAACGTCGCCGAGAACCTCGCCCGCCTCGGCACCCGCGTGCACCTGGTCAGCGCGGTCGGCAACGACGTGCTCGGCGAGGAGCTGCTCGCGGTGACCGGCGAGGCCGGCGTCGACACCGGCTACGTCCGGGTCCGGCCCGTCCGGACCGGCACCTACGCCGCCGTCCTCGACACCGACGGCGAGCTGGTCGTGGCCGTCGCCGACATGGTGGCGGCCGACGAGATCACGCCCCTCGCCATCCGAGCCGCCCGGGAGGCGATGACGCTCGCCGGCCTGATCGTCATCGACGGCAACCCGCCGGTCGAGGCGCTCCGGCACGCGCTGGCGGAGGCCGCTGAGGCGGGCGTCCCTGTGGTCATCGATCCGGTCAGCGTGCCGAAGGCGGCGCGGATCGCGCCGCTGCTGACCCAGGAGCGGCCGGTCTTCCTCGTCTCGCCCAACCGCGCCGAGCTGGCCGCTCTGACCGGGCTGAGGACCGACACCGACCTGGGTCTGCAGGCCGCGATCGGCACCCTCCACGAGCGCGGCGTGCGGTGGGTGTGGGTGCGTCTGGGCGCCGAGGGGTCACTGCTGAGCGGCCCCGACGGTGGCCGCCGGATCCCGGCGATCGCGAGCGAGGTGGTCGACGTCACCGGAGCCGGCGACGCCATGCTGGCGGCCTTCTGCCACGAGCTGCTCCGTGGCGCCGACCCGTTCGACGCGGCGCGGTTCGGCCACGCCGCCGCAGCGCTGACCGTGGCCAGCCCCGACACGGTCTGCCCCGACCTCACCGACCAGCTCGTCAGGAGCCTGCTGTGACGCGCCCGCACCCGATGCTCCGGCTCGCCGACGAGGTGGCCGGCGCGCTCGCCGAGGGCCGCCCCGTGGTGGCCCTGGAGAGCACGATCATCAGCCACGGCATGCCCTACCCCGACAACGTCGCGGTGGCGAGGGAGGTCGAGGGGATCGTCCGTGCTCATGGCGCGGTGCCCGCCACGATCGCCCTGCTCGACGGTGTGCCCCGCGTCGGGCTCTGCCCCGACGAGCTCGAGGTCCTGGCCAGCCACGCCGAGGTGACGAAGGTCAGCCTGCGCGACCTGCCCTACGTCATCGCCCGGCGCACCCACGGCGCGACGACGGTGGCCGCCACCATGCGCCTGGCCAGCCTCGCCGGCATCCGGGTTTTCGTGACCGGCGGGCTGGGCGGCGTGCACCGCGGGGCGCAGCACACCTTCGACGTCTCCGCCGACCTCACCGAGCTCGGCCAGACCTCGGTCGCGGTGGTCTCGGCGGGCGTGAAGAGCATCCTGGACATCGGGCTGACCCTGGAGGTGCTGGAGACCCTCGGCGTGCCGGTGCTCGTGGAGGGCAGCGATGAGTTCCCGTCGTTCTACTCCCGCTCCTCGGGCCACCGCGCTCCGATGCGGGTCGATGGACCCGAGCAGGTCGCCGCGGTCATGCGCGCGAAGTGGGAGCTCGGCCTGGCCGGCGGCATCGTGGTGGCCAACCCGATCCCCGAGGCCGACGAGATCCCCGCCGACGAGATCGGCGGCATCATCGAGCAGGCGCTGGCCGACTCAGATGCGCGCGGTATCACCGGCAAGGACGCCACCCCCTACCTGCTCGGCCGCATCGTGGAGATCACCGGCGGGGCGTCGCTGGTCGCCAACGTCGCGCTGGTGCGCGACAACGCCCGCCTCGGCGCGGCGATCGCCCGCGCCTACGCCGACGGTTCCCGACCACTCACGCAGGATCGGTGACGGCGCGAGCGTCCGGACCACTCACCGGGGTCGGGCGATCCGGTAGCGCATGAACGACGGCACGACGAGGGCCGCGATCACGACCCCGAGAACGACGAGTACGCCGCCTCCGGCCGTGGCCGCGGCGGCGCCCACCGACGCGGCGGCCGCGCCGTGCAGGGTGTCGGCTACGCGCGGCCCGCCGGCCACCACCACGATGAACACACCCTGCAGCCGGCCCCGCACGGCGTCGTCGGCCGCCGACTGCAGCATCGAGGTGCGGAACGCCGCCGAGGCCATGTCGGCCGCACCGCCGACGGCCAGCGCGAGGAGCGCGATCACCAGCATCAGGGTCGTCGCGTGCTCGGCCAGCCCCACCGCCACGCCCGACACCGCGACCGCCGCGCCCCACACGGCGATGCACACGATCACCGCCCGCCCCTGGGCCTCCACGCGCGAGACCCAGCCGCTGAAGACGCCCCCGAGCACCGCACCGGCCGGGATCGCGGCGAACAGCAGCGCGAAGACGAGACCGCCCTCCTCGGGGCCGCCGAAGTCGACGTGAGCCATCTCGGGGAAGAGCGCCCTCGGCATGCCGAACACCATGGCGATCAGGTC
>JAPSKJ010000365.1 GCA_031177735.1 Nocardioides sp. | reverse complement strand
CGCCTCGCGGACCGGGTCGCCGAAGTAGCCGGCGTAGGCCGCGACGGCGATCGCTCCGACGAGCGCGCGCTGACGGGTCGTCGTCGCAGCGGCCGCCGCGCAGCCGAGCAGCATGCACCACGCCGCCATGGCGATCAGGTAGCGGTTCAGCGGACCGACCTCCACGCCAACGTAGCCGTAGCGGACGGCCAGGCCGACCAGCAGGAGCGCGGTCGCGAAGTCGAAAGGTCGGGCGCGTTGCCACCGGTCGACGGCCGGGACGGCCAGCAAGGCTGCGAGGCCGGCCATGGTCCACACCAGCGTCTCCAGGAACCAGAACTGCCAGTCGGCCGACCACGCGTGCTCACCGAGCGCCTGGTTGAGCAGCACGGCGGTCGCAGGTGAGTAGTCACCGGTGATCACGGTGCAGCCGGCTATCCACAAGGAGGCGGGCACCGCCACCGCGGCGGCCGCAGCGAGCAGCCGCCGTACTCGGGCACCGCGGCCGGGCACCGGCAGCACGAACCGGGCGATGTTGTAGCCCGTGAGCGCGAGCAGCAGGTGGGCGCCGCCGGGGATCAGCACCAGGTCCGTGTGGGTGATCAGGATGAGCAGGATCGCGACCGTGCGCAGGAGCGCCGGCATCTCCACCGGCACCGTCCGGCGCGGACCTGGCTTGGCCTTCTCGGCGAGGTCGGCGATGCTCAGGTGCTGCCAACCGGCTGGCAGCTCCCCGAGCCGGTCACCGAGCCGGGTGGAGATCTCGACGAAGGACAGCGAGTCGCCGCCCAAGGAGATGAAGCTGTCGGCGGTCGTCGCCCCCGGTCGGCCGAGTACGACGGCGTACAGGTCGCGCAGCGACTCGGCGGTGACCCGGTCGAGCGTCGGCGCCGCTGTCGCGGCGAGGGCCTCGGCGGACCGGGCGAGCTCCGCCAGCGCCGCGTAGTCCGGCTTGCCGCTGGGCGTGCGTGGGACGACGTCGACGGCGTGCGCCTGGACCGCCGCGGCCGGGATCCCGGCGAGCCGGGCCACCGCGGCTGCCGCTCCCCGCACCGCACCCGCCGCACCGAAGACGTGCACCTTCTCGCCGGGAGCGACCACGCGCACCTCGCCACCCAGCGCGCGCTCGAGGCGGTCGAGGTCCACGCGCAGGCCGAAGACCTTGCCGAACCGGCTCAGCCGGCCGGTGACCTCCCACAGCCCGTCGTCGGCCTGCCGCGCGAGGTCGCCGGTGCGGAGCTCGTCGAGCTCGGGCCCGCGGGCGAGGTCGGCCCGGCTGACGGCGTACCCCATCATCACGTTGGGTCCGGTGTAGACGAGCTCGCCCGTGCCCTCGGGCAGCCCCGCGACGGGGTCCAGGCGGAAGGACCCGCCGGGGATGGGGACGCCGATGGCCTCGGGGCGCTCGAGGGCGAGCGACGGCGGCAGGTACGCCATCCGCGCGGTCGCCTCGGTCTGCCCGTACATCACGAACAGGTCCCAGCCCCGCTCGCGCCCGAGCGAGGCGTAGCGCCGCACCTGCTCCGGCGGCATCCGCCCACCGGCCTGGGTGATGTAGCGCAGGGCCGGGAGGTCGCGGCGCGCGAACCCGGAGGCGTCGAGCAGGTCGAAGGTGTAGGGAACCCCGGCGAAGGCGGTGACGCCGGTCTCGGTGGCGAGGTCCCAGAAGCACTCGTCGGCGACGGAGTGGTCGGTGAGCACCACGGCGGCGCCGCGGAGAAGGTGGCTGTTGAGCACCGAGAGGCCGTAGCAGTAGTGCAGCGGCAGGGAGGTGATCGCGCGGTCGGTGGGCCGGATGCCGAGGTAGCTGGCGATGCTGGCGGCATTGGCGAGGACGTTGGCGCGCGAGAGCCGGACCAGCTTCGGCGATCCGGTGGAGCCCGAGGTCGACAGCAGCACCGCCAGGTCCGGGTGGATGCTTCCGTCGTCTCCGGAACGGGTCTCGAGGCCGCCGGGGGTGGCCAGCACGTCCGGCGCGTAGCGGTCGAGGAGCTCGGGGTGGCGCGCAGCGTCGCCCGGACCGACCAGCAGCACCGGGTGGCGGCCCGCCAGGGCGGCCAGGTAGGTGACCACGCTGTCCACGTCGTTGGCGGCCTCGAGCAGCACCAGGCGGCGGCCGGCGCCCAGCTCGGCGGCGCGCGCCTCGACCCGCTCGGCGAGCTCGGCGTAGGTCAGCTGCCCGGCCGCGGTGATGATGGCGGTGTCGCCCGGGGCACCGCCCAGGAGCAGGTGCCGGCGGTCGGCGCGCACCGGGCTCGAGGTGGGCGGTGTCACCGGCGCTCCCCCTCCGGGCAGGCCGGGAAGACGCTGACCGAGCCCTCCACCCGCACCCGCACCCGCGAGCCGGACGCCGGCACGGTGGCCGCCGGGGTGCGCAGGGCGATCACCGCTCCGCCGGAGAGCCGGGCCCGGGCCGTGGCCTCGTGGCCTCCGTAGGAGACCTCGAGGATCTCGACCTCGAGCGGCCCGTCGGGCGCGACGACCACCTGCTCGGCACGGACGGCGACCTCGACCGGGCCGTCGGGCGCCGCGGTCCGCGACGTGACCTGGCCCAGCGCGCAGGAGACGGCGCCTGCGGTGGCGGTGCCGGGCAGCAGCGTGGCGTGGCCGAGGAAGGCGGCGACCGCGGCGTGCGCGGGCTCGAGGTAGACGGTGGCCGGGGCGGCCACCTGGAGGAACCGCCCGTCGGCCATGACGGCGACCTGGTCGGCCAGCGAGAGTGCCTCGCCCTGGTCGTGGGTGACGAGCAGGGCGGCCGCTGCGCTGGCGCGCACCGCCCGGGTGACGGCCCGGCCGGTCTCCTCGCGCAGTCCCGCGTCGAGGGAGGAGAAGGGTTCGTCGAGCAGCACCAGGCTGGGCCGCGGCGCCAGGGCGCGCGCCAGCGCGACCCGCTGCTGTTGCCCGCCGGAGAGCTCGTGGGGGTGGCGGTCGGCGAGCGCGTGCGGCAGCTCGACCAGGTCGAGCAGCTCCGCGACGCGCGCGCGGCCGGCGGCGGAGCGTCGCTCGGAGCGCGCCAGCCCGAAGGCGATGTTGCCCGCCACCGTCAGGTGCGGGAACAGCGCGCCCTCCTG
>JAPSKJ010000027.1 GCA_031177735.1 Nocardioides sp. | reverse complement strand
CGATCCTCGGCATCACCCGCGGCACCACCCGTGCCCACCTCGTCCGCGCCACGTTGGAGGCGATCGCCTTCGAGGTCCGCGACGTCCTGGAGACCATGCCGACGCTGTCCTCGCTGCGTGTCGACGGCGGTGCGGCCGCCAACGACCTGCTCTGCCAGCTCCAGGCCGACCAGATCGGGGTGCCGGTGGAGCGGCCCCGGTTCGTCGAGACCACCGCTCTCGGCGCAGCCTTCCTCGCCGGGCTGGGGTCGGGTGTCTGGGCATCGACCGACGACCTCAGGGAGACCTGGGCGCTCGACCGCAGCTTCACACCGGCGGGGTCCCGGGAGGATGCCGACGCGGCGTACGCCCGGTGGACGGCGGCGGTCGAGCGGTCCCGTGGCTGGGCCGGCTGAGCGGCTTGCCGCGGAACGCTTCGGTGAACGATCAGCGAACGCCCACCGCAATCGACTACCGGCCGGTAACGATTGCTCTAGTCTCCCGCCGTGACCACCCCGCCCGGCCCGAGCGCCGCCGAGCTGCGACTTCAGCGCAGGATCCGCCGTCTGCAGGCTCGACTGGAGGACCAGAAGCCCGGACCGGCCAAGGAGCGCACCCGCCGCCGGATCCAACGCCTCCGCGAGCGACTGCGGGCTCTGCGCAAGCTGCGCAAGCAGCCCCTCCCGGACCCCACGCCCAGCCCGGCACCCTCACCCCAGCCGACGGGCACCGCGACCGGCGGGCCGACGAGCGGACCCACCGCCGCGCCCACCAACGCGCCGGGCACACCCACCGGCACCCCGACGAGTGACCCCACCGGCACCCCGACCGGTGACCCCACCGGTACCCCGACCGGTGACCCCACCGGCACCCCGACCGGTGACCCCACCGGCACACCCACCGACCCCCCAGGCAGCGCGTTCTTCCAGCACGGCGTCGCCTCGGGCGACCCGCTGCCCGACAGCGTCGTGCTCTGGACCCGGCTGACTCCGACGTCTGACGCCACCCCGGGCTCCGGCTCCGGACCCGACGCGACGGTCGTCTGGACGGTCGCCGAGGACCCCGCCTTCGCCCGCGTCGTCGCCCAGGGCGCGACCACCACCGGGCCGGGCCGCGACCACACGGTGAAGGTCGACGTGACGGGCCTCGACCCGGAGAGCTGGTACCACTACCGCTTCGCCTACCGGGACCCGAGCGGTGCGACAGGGGTCAGCCCGGTCGGGCGGACCAGGACGGCGCCGGCGTACGACGCCTCCCCCGACCACCTGCGTCTCGGCGTCGTGTCGTGCTCCAACCTGCAGGCCGGCTGGTTCAGCGCCTACCGGCACCTGGCGAAGCGCGACGACCTGCACGCCGTCGTGCACCTGGGCGACTACCTCTACGAGTACGCCCCGGGCGGCTACGGGATGGGCAGCGACAACGTCGACGTCCGCGCGCACGTCCCGGCGCGCGAGATGGTCAGCCTGGCCGACTACCGGCAGCGCCACGCGCAGTACAAGCAGGACCGCGACCTGGCCGCACTGCACGCGAAGTACCCCTTCATCGTCACCTGGGACGACCACGAGACGACCAACGACGCCTGGGTGGACGGCGCCGAGAACCACGACGAGGGTGAGGGCGTCTGGGCGGAGCGAGTGGCTGCCGCGCACCGGGCCTACGACGAGTGGATGCCGGTCCGGATGAGCGGAACGGCGGTGACCGGCGACGGTGACCGCCTCTACCGGCGGTTCACCTTCGGCACCTTGGCCGAGCTCTCGCTGCTCGACCTGCGCTCCTACCGCTCCGAGCAGGTCAGCATCGGCGACCCTGCCGTCGCCGACGCCGATCGCAGCATCACCGGCAGCGAGCAGATGGAGTGGCTCAAGGAGGGCCTCACGCCCGACCGGCCCCTGTGGCGGCTGGTCGGCAACCCGGTGATGATCTCCCCGATCACCATCGGGTCGTTGCCGCGCGACATCACCGATGCCCTGGGCCAGCTCTCCCCCGGACTGGGTTACAACGTCGACCAGTGGGACGGCTACTACGCCGACCAGCGCGAGGTCCTCGACCACATCGCCGACCAGGGCGTGCGCAACGTCGTCTTCCTCACCGGCGACATCCACTCGGCGTGGGCCTGCGACCTGCCCTACGACGCCTCGCTCTACCCGCTCCTGGGCGGCAGCGCGGGCGTGGAGTTCGTGTGCACGTCGGTGACGTCGAACAACCTCAAGGACATCCTGGGCGCCGAGCCGCGCACGGCCAGCCTCGCGGTCGAGAACGCGATCAAGACGCTCAACCGGCACGTGCGCTACCTCGACTTCGACAGTCACGGCTACTCGGTCTTCGACGTCACCCCGGCCCGAGCGCAGATGGACTGGTACGTCATCGACCGCCGCGACGACCCGGACACACCCGTCCGGTGGTCGACCTCCTGGGCGACCTCAGCCGGCACCGGCCGGGTGCACCCCGTAGAGAACCCCGTGGAAGGCCCGGTGGCATGAGCGCGCACCACACCCGTCGCACCGCTGCGTTCGAGCGCGGCCTGGCCGACATCACCGCCGGGCGCCGCACCCTGCTGAAGGCCGGCGCGGCCGGCCTGGCCGTGTCGGCTCTTGCCGGCGCGGCACCCTCGGCGTTCGGTGTGTCGACGGCGAAACGCTGCTACGTGCTGGTCCTCGACGGCTGTCGCCCTGAGGAGCTGGACCTGGGCATCACGCCGACGCTGACCGGGTTGCGCGACCGCGGCGCATGGTTTCCCCGCGCCCAGGCGCTGCCGGTCATGGAGACGATCCCCAACCACGTCGCGATGATGACCGGCGTCCGCGCGGAGCGCTCAGGAGTGGCGTCGAACTCGTTCTACGACCGCTCGCTCGGCGAGATCCGCGACATGGACCGCGAGACCGACATCCGGGTCACCACCGTCATCGAGCAGCTCAACACCGCCGGGGTGACCACCGCGACCGTGCTGAGCAAGGACTACCTCTACGGCGTCTTCGGCAGCCGGGCGACGTACCGCTGGGAGCCGTTGCTCCCCTACAACCCGCTCACCGGCCACCAGCCCGACGCGTTCACGATGTCCGCGGCACTGCGCATCCTGAACGACCACGACCCGCACTTCATGTTCGTCAACCTCGGCGACATCGACCGCACCGGCCACGCGGACCTGAGCACCATCGTCACCGGCATCGTGACCGGCGGCGATCCGCTGCCGCTCGCGCGACAGGCAGCGCTGGCCGCGACCGACAGCCAGGTCAAGCTCTTCACCGACCGGTTGAAGAGCTCTGGCCGCTGGGACGACTCGCTGCTGATCTTCGTGGCTGACCACTCCATGGACTGGTCGAACGTGTTCGAGTACATCAACCTCAACCGCGTGTTCGCTGCCGACCCGCTGCTGGCGGGCCGGTACGTGATCGCCGACAACGGCGGGGCCGACCTGCTCTACTGGACCGGCCCCGCGAGCCAGCGCGATGCGGGCCTGGCCCGGATGCGGGAGCTCGCGCTCGGCACGCGCGGGGTCCTCTCGGTGCACACGCCCGGTGAGCTCGGCCTGCACGTCGAGGCAGCGGACCTGGTCGTCTACTGCAAGGCCGGGCGCCGGTTCTCCGACCCGGAGGCCTACGCCAACCCGATCCCCGGCAACCACGGTCACCCGGCCACGAAGCCGATCCCGTTCTTCCTCAGCGGTGGCCACGCGGCCGCCGCTCAGCGGGTCTCGTCCGTGGGCGTGACGACCATGGATGTCGCACCGACGGTCGCCGCCTTCTTCGGGATCGCCGAGCCGGTCACAGGGTGGCAGGGGACCTCCCGCGTCTGAGGCTGGGCGCGGCCGGGATAGGTGCAGCGCACTCACCGCGTCTGTCCGGGCCGCCCGGTCAGCGGGTGGTCGCCCACCGACCGGGCGATCCGGGAGGCGCGTCTCACGGAGCAGCGAGCGCCACCGTGGGTGACAGCCTGGACGCCCGGACCGCCGGGTAGAGGCCGGCCACGCCGCCGATCACCACGGTCGAGCCCAGCCCCGCGCCGATCGCCCACATCGGCACCACCGCCGACCAGCCCTGGGTGGCCGCGTAGAGCACCGTGACCCCGGCGCCGATGAGAGCGCCGGCCAGGCCACCCAGGAGCGAGAGCAGCAGCGACTCGGCGAGGAACTGCTGACGCACCTGTCCCCGGGTCGCCCCGAGCGAGCGCCGCAGACCGATCTCCGCCCGCCGCTCGAGGACCGAGATGACCATGGTGTTGGCCACCCCGACCCCGCCGACCAGGAGCGCGACCGCCCCGATGCCCAGCAGCAGCGCGGTGAAGGCTCGGCCCGCCGCCTGCTGCGCCTCGAGCGCGTCGGAGGGCTGGGAGACGTTGACCTCGTTGGGCGCGTCGGGATTGACCGTCGCGGCCAGGATCGCCTGCACGTCCTCCACCGCCTCGGGAGCGGCCCGGGCGTAGAGCGTGGTGGGATGCCCGTCGAAGCTCAGCACCGACTCGGCGGCAGGCCAGCCGATCAGCGCGGCGGTGTCGAGCTCGGGCGCCAACGGCGAGTGGTCGAGGATGCCGACGACGGTGAACCACTCGCCGCCGATGAGGACCTGTGCCCCTGCGCGCGCCACCCCGATCCCGAGGAGCTCAGCGGCGTCCGCACCGAGCACCACGCTCGGGAACGTCGCGGTCGCCTCGTTGAGCCAGGTGCCGCTCCGCACCGTGGTGCCCGTGGTCGCGAGCACGTCCAGGCGTGCGGCGTAGGCGGCGATGCCGTTGGTCTCCGCAGGCGGGATCTCGCCGGTGCGGTAGACGTGGGTGTCGTCGAGCAGCCCGATCGACGACACGTCCGTGACGGGTGCGACCCGTGCCACCATCGACTCCGCTGTCTCCGGCAGCACCGCCTCCTCCCCGGTGAAGCTGTTGCCCGGGCTCGCCGTCAGCATGTTGGTGCCCAACGCGTCGAGGGTCTCGTCCAGGTCGGCCCGCGACGAGGACGAGATGCCGACCACCGCGACCATCGCGGAGATGCCGATCGCGATGCCGAGTGAGGACAGGAAGGCCCGCATCGGTCGGGTCCTCAGCCCCACCGCGCCGACGCGCAGCAGGTCGCGTGCTCCCAGCCGCGCCGGTGCCAGGGTGTCCAGCACGACCGTGCTCATCGCAGCGTCACCGCCTTCGCGGGCAGCAGCGGCCCCGGCCACCCCGGCTCGTGTGGTGCTGGATCACCGGTGTCCTCGACGATGTGCCCGTCGCGGATCCGGATCCGCCGCGGGAGCGTCGCGGCGATGTCCGAGTCGTGGGTGATGATCACGACCGTCGTGCCGTCCCCGTTCAGGCTGCGCAACAGGTCCATCACCCCCGCCCCCGAGGCAGAGTCGAGAGCGCCGGTCGGCTCGTCGGCCAGCAGCAGCGGCGGCGCGCCGGCGACGGCCCGTGCGATGGCCACGCGCTGCTTCTCCCCGCCCGAGAGCTGGTGCGGGCGATGGTCGAGGCGATGTCCCAGACCGACCCGCTCCAGCGCAGCCGCGGCGAGGCGCCGCCGCTCGCCGATCCGCCGCCCGGAGTAGAGCAGGCCGTCGGCGACATTGTCGAGGGCGCTGGTCCCAGGGGCGAGGTGAAAGTGCTGGAAGACGAACCCGATGGTGCGTGCGCGCAGCGCCGACAGCCGGGCGTCACTCAGGGAGGCGACGTCGTAGCCGTCGATCCGCACCGTGCCGGACGTGGGACGGTCCAGGGTCCCGAGCGCGTGCAGCAGCGTGGACTTCCCGGATCCCGACGGACCCACGATGCCGACCAGCTCCGTACGCCGGATCCGGACCGACACACCGGCCAGGGCGAGCACGCCGCCGGCGTACTCCTTGCGAACGTCGATCAGCTCGATCATGTCGGTCATTCGGCCGGCACCCCCACGACGGTGCCCTCGGTGATGCCGTCGCCGGAGACCTCCACGAGCCCGCCCGAGAAGAGGCCGGTGTCGACCGGGACGTAGGAGGACTGCCCGTTGGCGACGACCTCCAGCCCGAAGCCGCCCTCGCTGAGGGCCAGGAGTGCAGCGACCGGCACCATCAGGACGTCAGGCCGCTCACCCGCGGTGAACGTCACGTTCACCGCACCGGCGTCGTACTCCTGAGCGGCGTGGGCGCCCTCCTCGCTCAGCTGGGCGACGACGACGAGCGTCGTCGTGGCCTCCTCCGAGCTCGGGCCGGACTCCGACGCCGCAACCTCGGTCGCGGTCTCGGTGATGGTCGCGGTGACTGCAGAGCCGTCCGGCAGCTCGACCTCGACCTCGCCGCCCACGGGCGCGAGCCGGCGCTGGTCCGTCTCGAGCTCGACGCTCACCGCCACCTCGGTGCCCGTGACCGTGAGGATCGACGCGCCGGGCATGAGCACCGTGCCGAGCGTCGCGTCGACGCTGTCGACGCGCACCGGCCCGTCGTGGAACACGATGTCGGCCGGCGTGAGCACGCCGGTCTCGTCCAGCCCCAGGTCCTCCTGCCACTCCTGCACCGCGTCCGCCGTCGCGTCGGTGTAGTCGCCGTCGACGGTGAAGCCGTCGTAGCCCAGCGCCGCGAGGTTTCGCTCCAGCTGGCGGACGTCACGACCCTCCACCCCCTCGGTCAGGTCCCGCCAGGCCGGCACGGAGCCGTAGAGCAGCGGCACATCCTGGTCGTCGACCCGGAAGAGCGTCTCCCCTCTCCTGATCCGGTCCCCCGCACTCGGCACGGCGGTCAGCGTCCCCTCGGTCCGAGCCGTCACCGCGCGAGGCGTCCCGAAGCCGAGGGTGCCGCCTTCGGACGTCCGGTCGACCAGCGTGCCGCGGGTGACCTCCGTGGTCGCCGGCGGAAGGACCGTCTGCGCGCCGTCCGATGCGTCGCCCCGGGCAGCGACCACGGCACCGACGCCGGCCACCGCGACCACGGCGAGACCCGCCGCGCCGAGGAGGAGCCCGCGAGCGGGGCGACGCCGCGCCACCGGGCGCGCTTCCCGGCGAGGCCCGGTGACGAGGTCCTCGGCACTGCCGGGCGGGTCAGCCGACGGCGAGTCCGCGGCCTGCACCTGCGCCTCGGTCATGAGCCGGCCCCACCGACCGGGCCGCCGCCGCCGAGGATGTCGGAGCAGGCCTGCTCCGCAGCCTCGTAGTCGGGGTCCTGCGCGATCTCCGGGTTGATCTGGATCATGCCCGGCTGGCTGGGGTCCGGGAACGCCTCGACGCCGTTGTCGCGCATGCACTGGGCGTGCTCGAGACCGATGCTCGCGTCGCCTCCGCCCGGGCCACCCGCGGTCCCGCCCTGCGGCGACAG
Source organism: Nocardioides sp. (assembly GCA_031177735.1). Taxonomy (GTDB): domain Bacteria; phylum Actinomycetota; class Actinomycetes; order Propionibacteriales; family Nocardioidaceae; genus Nocardioides. Next base: position 9,182 of record JAPSKJ010000027.1, on the reverse strand, counting down.
CTCGCGGCAGGCCTCCATGGCAGCCTGCACCGTCGCCTGGTCGGTTCCTGGGCCGAACTGCAACCGCAGGCCCTCGCCGGGCGCGGGGTCGTTGATGTCGAGCCCGTTCTCGCGCAGGCACTGGGTGAAGGCGAACATCTGGGTGCGGTCGTCGGTGGCCTCCTCGTCGGTGCTCGCGCCTTCGGCGGCGCCGGTCGAGGCCCCCGCCGTCGGGTCGCTCGCCGAGGCGATCGCGCCGCTGTCCTCGTCGTCGCTGCACCCGGTCAGCGCCAGCACGAACGCCAGCGCGCCCACCGCCCCAAGGCGGCCGAGCGCACCCGGACGCCGCCGCGTCGCGGCTGCTCCCATCATTGTCGTCACGTTTCCTCCTGGTGTGGTTGGTCCGGCGCGGGCTCGCGTCGCCCGGGCCGGACCACCACCGAACCGCTCGGGCCGTTTCCCGCGTGTTTGGTCGCGGCTAACGTCCAGGAAATGCCGGACCGGCGATGATGCGACGTCGGCCCGTGTCGGTGATGAGGAGCCCAGGCTGTGCGTGTGTTGGTGGTGGAGGACGAGCCGCAGCTGGCGAATGCCGTCGCGGAGTGGCTGCGCCAGGACGCGCATGCGGTCGACATCGCACTCGATGGCGCTCAGGCACTCGAGCGGATCGCCGTCAACGGCTACGACGTCGTCGTGCTCGACCGCGACCTGCCGATGGTGCACGGCGACCAGGTGTGCCGCGAGATCGTCGCGGGCGCGTCGACGGCGCGGGTGTTGATGCTGACGGCAGCCGGCGAGGTGACCCAGCGGGTGGCCGGACTGGCGCTGGGAGCCGACGACTACCTCACCAAGCCGTTCGCCGTCTCCGAGCTGGCGGCGCGGGTGCAGGCGCTCGGTCGTCGGTCGCGTCCGGCCGTCCCTCCCGTGCTCCGGCGAGGTGATCTGGTGCTCGACCCGGCGCGACGGGAGGTCTTCCGAGGCACGCGCTACGTGCCGCTGGCCCGCAAGGAGTTCGGTGTGCTCGCCGAGCTGCTGATCGCCGACGGAGCGACCGTGTCGACCGAGCACCTGCTGGAGAAGGTCTGGGACGAGAACGCCGATCCCTTCACCAACGCCGTCCGGCTGACCGTGCACAAGTTGCGGCGCAAGCTCGGCGAGCCGCCCCTGGTCGAGACCGTCACCGGCACCGGTTACCGGATCCGATGAGCATGCGGCTGCTGCCCCGGCGCCTCACCCTGCGCACCCGACTCACGATCCTCTACAGCGGACTGTTCTTCGCCGCCGGCGTCGTCCTGCTCGGGGTGACCTACGGATTGTTCGTCAGCCAGCTCGGCCCCTCGCTGGGAACCGTGATGCTTCGAACGGACCCGAGCGGTCTGCCCGGCCGGAGCGAGCTGCCGCCGCCGCAGGACGAGCCCACCCGGCACACCTACATCCGCACCCAGGACGGCGACGTGCTCACCGGCCCGGAGGCGATGCAGTGGCTGCAGGACCAGCAGGACGCGCTGCAGGCCGCCGCGGCCGAGTCTCTGCTGGTCCAGGGCGGCATCGCGCTGCTGCTCGTCGGCGGAGTGGCGAGCCTGCTCGGCTGGCTGGTCGCAGGCAGGGTGATGGCGCCCCTGCGCGAGGTGACCGCCACTGCTCACCGGATCTCGGGCGCGGCCGCCACCGACATGGGCTTGCACGCGCGGATCCGGCTGGAGGGGCCCGACGACGAGGTGAAGGAGCTGGCCGACGCGTTCGACTCGATGGTCGAGAGGCTGGATCGGTCATTCGCGGGCCAGCGCAGGTTCGTGGCCAACGCCTCCCACGAGCTGCGCACGCCGCTGACGTTGGGGCGCGCCATGGTCGAGATGGCGATGCACCGGCCCGAGGCGTCCTCCGACCTGCGGACGCTGGGCGCTGACCTGCTGGCTCTCAACGCCCGGCACGAAGCGCTCATCGGTGGGCTGCTGGACCTGGCCGGGGCAGAGAACGGGCCGCTCGACCGGCAGCACGTCGACCTGGCCGATGTCGTCGAGCACGTCGCCGACATCGTGACCGCCGAGGCCGAACGGGCCGGCGTGACCGTGATCGCCGAGACCGTGGAGACCATCACCGCGGGTGACGCGATGCTCCTCGAGCGGCTGGTCACCAACCTGGTCGAGAACGGCATCCGCCACAACCAACGCAGCGGCTGGGTCCGCGTCGTCACGCGACGCGACGACGATCAGGTCATCCTCGAGGTCTCGAACACAGGCGCATCCGTGGCGGCGTACGACATCCCGACCCTGTTCCAGCCGTTCCGCCGACTCGGCGGCGACCGACTCGTCGTCGACCGCGGCAACGGACTCGGCCTCTCGATCGTCGACGCCGTCACCCGTGCCCACGACGGGACCGTCGAGGCGCAGCCGCGGGCCGAGGGTGGGCTGACGGTCACGGTGCGGCTCCCCGCGGCTCGCTAGAGGCCGGCGACCACCTGCGTGGGTCAGCTCGCGCCGGCGGTCGCGGCGCTCGTGGCGGTCGGGGTCTGTGAGCCTGTCCCTGCGGAAGCGGTCCCAGGTCCAGCAACCGTCCACCGGGTGAACCCTCCGCCAACCCTGTCCCTCGGGCCTTTTCGACCGGACTGTCGGTCCGCCACAGTGTTCGCCGGTGCTGCGGGAGCAGCATCGACGTCCCCCTCTCGGAACCAGGTGGCTCACGTGAAGATGCTGAAGCTGTTGCTGACCCTCGCCGTGCTGTTCTCCACGCCGGTCCTCGCACCGCCGGCGGGTGCCGCGGCAACGAGCCCGGAGCACGCAGGGTCGCCCTACCGACTCCTCCAGATGAACCTGTGCCTCTCCGGCCTGGCCGGCTGCTTCGGGGGCACCGAGTATCCGAAGGTCGTCGACGAGGCCATCGCGCAGATCGACACCATCGACCCCCACGCGGTGACGCTCAACGAGGCGTGCAGCGGCGACGTCGAGCGGATCGCCGCGGAGACCGGCTACCACCTGCGCTTCGCGACCGTCATCTACAACGGCGCGCCGCTGCCCTGCCGGAACCCGGGCGACCGTGGCGTCTTCGGCAACGCGGTGCTGACCAAGGAGCGGATCCGCGAGTCCGCGGAGGCGGCGTTCGAGAGCCAGTTCGGCTCTGAGGAGCGGCGCTGGCTGTGCGCCACCACGACCCGCGACGTGACCGCCTGCGTCACCCACCTCAGCACGCGCGGCTCCGACGGGGCGCGTGCCGCGAACGACGGACAGTGCGCCGAGCTCGCGCAGGTGCTCGCGGGATACGCCGCCAGTGGTCCGACGATCTTCGGAGGTGACGTCAACCGCACCGACAGCTGCGCCGCCGCGGGGATGTGGACGCTGACGGACGCGGAGGCGGAGCAGGCCCCGGGTATCCAGCACCTCTACGGGTCGGCCGAGTTCCGCGGCCCGCGGGTGGAGGTCGTACCCGCGACGTACACCGACCACGACTTCGCGCTCGCCCACGCCCGGCTGCTGCCACCGGGCCTGCGGTAACCGGTCAGGCGCGCCCTCCCGGACCGCCCAGACCCGGGAGCTCCGCCTCGGCCAGCCGCATCGCCTCCAGGGCGATCGGGGGCGGCGCGTGGAAGTCGTAGGCACGGAAGAGCGCCGCGTGCCGCACGCCCAGCTCTCGCCCCTGGAGCGCCGCGATGCCGGTCAGCATCAGTCGCGGCGGTGGATGGCCGGGGAGCCCGGCGAGGTATTCGCGGTGGCACTCCAGTGCAGCGATCCCCCGCTCGAGGGGCTCACCGGTCACGTCGACCCCGTGGGTGGGGGTGAAGGCACCACTGACCAGCAGCCAGCGTGGTGACCACGGTTCGAGTCCCTCCTCGAGCAATTCGGGGAAGACCCAACGGTTGCCCGCGTCGCGGAGCGCGTCGACGGCCGCCAGCCCGGCGACCCGGTGATCGGCCTGGTTCAGCCCGGCGGCGAACTCCACCTCCCAGCTCCCGACGAGCACCGCGTCCGGTCGCCACCTGCGGATGACCCGGGCGATGTCGCGGCGCATCGGGAGGGAGTACTCCAGCACGCCGTCGGGATAGGTGAGGAACTCGACCTCGGAGACGCCCACGGCCGCGGAGCCGGCGATCTGCTCGTCCATCCGCAGCTCGGCGGTGCGGTCGGGCGGCAGCGCGTCCATCCCGGCCTCGCCGCGGGTCAGCAACAGGTAGGCGACGTCGATGCCGCGGGCGGTCCAAGCGGCCACGGCGGCCGACGTGCCGTACTCGACGTCGTCGGGGTGCGCCACCACGCAGAGCACCCGCGCGAAGGCGTCGTCGTCGAAGCGCGCCAGGCGCCCGTCGGCCATCTCGCGAGCCTAGGCCGGGTCCGTGCGGCCCGCATCCCCCAACGGCGGGAGACCGCGTCGTCGGCGTCCGCTGACAGCATGGACGGGTGGACGGTGCACGCGAGCGGCTGCTGGCGCAGCGGGAGCAGGCCGCGCGTCGCCTCGCGGCCCTGACCGGTGACTTCGACGAGGTGGTCGCGGCGTCCCGCGACACCAACGCTGACGACGAGCACGACCCCGAGGGCGCGACCATCGCGTTCGAGCGCTCGCAGGTGGCCGCGTTGGCGCGGCAGGCCCGGTCTCAGCTCGCCGAGGTCGAGGCCGCACTCGAGCGGTTCGACGCCGGCACCTACGGCATCTGCGAGCGCTGCGGGCGACCGATCGCTCCCGCCCGCCTGGAGGTGCGCCCCGCTGCGCGCAGGTGCGTCGCGTGCGCGTCGGGTGGGCGCTGAGCCGCCCGTCAGCTGGTCTCGCCGGTGAGCTCCTGCAGCGCCGACCTGGCCTGGTCGCGCAGCTGGGTCGCCTCGTCGACGTCGGCCTGCGCCAGCACGAGCGCGTCCTCGGCCTCTCCCAGCTCGTCGTCGACCTCCTCCGCGGTGGCCTCCAGCTCAGCGAGCCGCCGGCGCAGCTCCTCCAGCTCGGCCTGCACCTGGAGGCTGCGGGCCTGGAGCCGGTCGACGTCGGCGCGGTGGGCGTCGGCAGCGTGAGCGGCTTCGGACAGCGCCTCCTCCGCTCCGGCGAGCCTCTCGCGGGCCCGCTCCAGCGCGGCCTCGTCCGGGCCCTCGGTGTCGTCCTCCGCGCTCGCCGGCACCACGTGGAGGGTCTTGTCCGCCGGGGTGGCCTGGTGACCGATGGCCTCGGCGACGGCGACGGCGCCGGTCACGTCGAGCTCGCCGAAGCCGGTGGTCTCCAGGTGGGTGACCAGCAGTCCGCTGCGCACCGCGGCCGCGGCGCCGGTGTCGATCATCGCGGCCGTCAAGGTGGCCTCCACCTGCTCGGCGACCGACTCGGTCACCCGCAGCCCGCGCTCGCGGGCCAACGCCCGCGCCCGCGTGGTGACGGCTGCGGTCAGCTGACGGCGCTGCTTGGTCAGCTCGCGCAGCTGGGCGGCGTCCATGCCCGCCTGCGCCTCACGCAACGCATCGCCGATCCCCAGCACCTGGTCGACCTGCTCGGTGTCGAGCCGGACCAGCAGGTTGACCACCCATGCTGCCGTCGAGGGCTTGCGCAGCGCCTTGACCCGCTTGGCCGCGTCCTTGTCGTCCTTCGACAGCCGCTTGGCGCGGGCATCGCGCGAGGGCGTGAAGTCGGCCAGCGGGAGGGCGTAGAGCTCCTCGGCGATCTCCAGGAGGTCGACCTCAGCCACGGGCGAGCAGCCATTCCTCGTGGGCGCCGAGCATGCGGGCGTGCAAGCCCCGGAGCTCGTCGTCGCCGACGCCCGCCAGGCTCACGCGGAGCCCGACCAGGGCGGCCCGCCAGTCGGCGTACTCCCGTAGCTCGTGCTCCTCGCGGCCGGCCGCGGTGATGCGCCGAAAAGTGCAGCAGCGCAGCGCCTCGATGGCGTCAGCGGTGCGGCGCTCGACGACGAGGATGCGGGTGTAGTGGCCCTCCGGCGGCGTGGAAAGCCGGGCGTGCACCACCTCGATGAACTCGCTGGTGAGCGGTTCGGCGGACGCCGTGTTGGCCTCGAAGCTGCCGGACGGGTCCTGCCGGAAGGTCCAGCGGTCGTCGGGGCCGGCCTCGATCCCGTAGGTGAACGGACCCTGCTCATAGGTCCCCGGCGTCAGCGGCAGCGGATCGCGGAAGCCGTCGCCGAAGCCGACGTCGGCCCACCAGCGGCCGTCGGGGTTGCCCGGCGCCGGGAGGTCGTGGACGACGACCACGTGGTGGTCGACCGGTCCGCTCACACCCTGTGCGTCGACGACCGCTCCCCCGCGCCGGCTGGTGCGGTAGCCGAGCGACCGCAGCACCGCTTCGAAGGCGGCGTTGTGATGGAAGCAGTAGCCCGCGTTGCCTCCGGCCGCGATCCGGGCGAGCGTGACGTCGGGGTCGACCGGGTCGGGTCGACCCAGCATGATCGCGAGGTTGTCGTAGGGCAACGTGTCGAGATGACGGCGCTGGAGGTCGACCAGCGTCTCGAGCGTCGCGGGCGGCCGGTGGTCGAGCCCGAGCCGCGCCAGGTAGCCGTCGACACTCATCGGCTTCCCTCCCCGCTCGAGCACACCGGCTCGGGTCGTCGGTCCGCGCTCATCGCACCCACCGTCCGCGCCGGTGGATCAGCGGCTCGGCGTCGTCGCCGACCTCGACGTGCTCGATGGCGGCGGTCACCAGCAGCGACCAGCCCACCTCCCGCGTCTCCTCGACGCTCACCCCCGCCCAGGTGTCGACGTCGACCATGCGAGGGCCCCAGGCGGTGTCCTCGAAGGCCGCGTGCGCGAACGGTCCGCCCGGAGCCGGCGCCGTGCCCGCGAACGCCTCGGCGAGGTTGCGGTGATCCCACGAGAGCAGCTGCACCACCGCACGACCGGTGCCAGCGAGCGTGTCGGCGAGGTCGCTGTCGGGGTCGACCAGGCCGAGCAGGCGCGCAGGCTCCCCGGCGGCCACCATCGTGCTGGAGACCGTGAGCCCGGCACGCTCGCCGCCCCGCCCCGAGGTCCACAGCGACACCTGCCCACCGAAGCGTCCGCGCAGCCGGCGCACCGGGTCGTCCGGCGTCGGGAAGGGATGTCCCGCGTGGATCGTCACGCGCCGAGCCTAGGAGGCCGACGACCGAGGACCAACGGCGGCTGTCTAGTGTCGACCCCATGCAGCAGGTGAAGGCCGTCGTCGCCATGTCCAAGGGAGCCCCCGTCGAGGTGGTCACCATCAACGTGCCCGCCCCGGGACCCGGTGAGGCCCTCGTCCGGGTCCAGGCGTGCGGGGTGTGCCACACCGACCTGCACTACCGCGAGGGCGGCATCAACGACGAGTTCCCGTTCCTGCTCGGCCACGAGGCAGCAGGGATCGTGGAGTCGGTCGGTGCCGACGTCACGAACGTCGCCCCCGGGGACTTCGTGGTCCTCAACTGGCGAGCGGTGTGCGGAGAGTGCCGGGCCTGCAAGCGCGGTGACCTGCAGTACTGCTTCAACACCCACAACGCGACCCAGAAGATGACGCTCGAGGACGGCACGGAGCTCTCCCCTGCGCTCGGGATCGGGGCGTTCGCGGAGAAGACGCTCGTCGCTGCGGGACAGTGCACGAAGGTGGATCCGACGGCACGTCCGGCGGCAGCAGGCCTGCTCGGCTGCGGGGTGATGGCCGGCATCGGTGCCGCGATCAACACCGGCGGTGCCACCCGCGGGAAGTCCGTGGCGGTCATCGGCTGCGGTGGTGTCGGCATCGCCGCGGTCGCCGGCTCGGCGCTGGCCGGCGCCAACCCGATCATCGCGATCGACATCGACGCCAAGAAGCTCGAGGCGGCCACGCGGATGGGCGCCACCCACACGATCGACTCCTCGGCCACCGACCCGATCGCCGAGGTCAAGCGCATCGCCGGGGAGTTCTACGAGGGCGCGGAGGGCGCCGACATCGTGATCGAGGCCGTCGGCCGCCCGGAGACCTGGAGGCAGGCGTTCTACGCCCGCGACCTGGCCGGCACCGTGGTGCTCGTCGGCGTGCCGACGCCGGACATGAAGGTGCCCGACCTGCCCCTCATCGACGTCTTCGGCCGCGGCGGAGCGCTGAAGTCCAGCTGGTACGGCGACTGCCTGCCCTCGCGCGACTTCCCGCTGCTCATCGACCTCTACCAGCAGGGGCGCCTCGACCTGGACGCCTTCGTCACCGAGGAGATCGGCATCGGCGAGGTGGAGCAGGCCTTCGAGCGCATGCACCACGGCGACGTGCTCCGCTCGGTGGTGGTGCTCTGATGGCCGCCCGGGTCGACCACGCCGTCACCTCCGGCACGTTCACCCTCGACGGCGAGACGTTCGAGGTCGACAACAACGTCTGGGTCGTCGGCGACGACACCGAGTGCGTCGTGATCGACGCGCCGCACTCGGTCGACGACATCATGGCGGTCGTCGGGCAGCGGCAGGTGCGCGCGATCGTGTGCACCCACGCGCACGACGACCACGTCCGGGTGGCGCCCGCGCTGCGCGAGCTCACGGTCGCACCCATCCTGCTGCACCCCGCGGACCGCCCGCTGTGGGAGCTCACCCATGGGGGCCCCGACGACGTCGACGCCTACCTGTGGGACTACGACCTCACCGACGGCCAGGCGATCGAGGTCGCCGGGACGACCCTGCAGGTGCTGCACACCCCCGGCCACGCCCCGGGCGCGGTCTGCCTGTACGCGCCCGACCTGGGATGCGTCTTCACCGGCGACACCCTCTTCCAGGGTGGCCCCGGTGCCACCGGACGCTCCTACAGCGACCGGCCCACGCTGGAGGAGTCGATCCGCGCGCGCCTGTTCAGCCTGCCCGACGAGACGGTCGTGCACACCGGCCACGGCGACGACACCACGATCGGCGCCGAGCGCGGCTCCTTCTGAGGCGGGGCTTCCTCAGCCGCCGCCGTTGTCCCCGCCGAGCGAGCCCGGAGCGCTCTCCCGGTCCGTCGCTCCCCCGCGCTCGGGCGGGGCACCCACCGTCACGTGATGTCCCGAGCGCACGTTGCGGGCAGCCTCGGCCAGCCAGGCGTCGTCATCGACGTCGACACCGCGGCGGCTCAGCTCCTCACGCAGTCGCCGCTGGACGTCGGTGCCGGCATCCTCGGTGTACGCCGTCGCGGCGGCGTCCACCGCGGCCTGAACGGCCTGTCGCAGGTCCTCGGAGTTGGCGTCGGCTTCGCTGGTCATGGCGACCCGGTACCCCGTCAGGCGGCGGGCTTCTCCTCCGCCGCCGAGCGCTGCTTGGCGAGCTCCTTGGCCTTCGAGGCGTACATGT